>DAHUXT010000145.1 GCA_027307065.1 Ktedonobacteria bacterium | reverse complement strand
ACTGCTACATGATTGCTCACGCGCTGACATACTTCAACCACGCGGCGACACGCAACTGGATTGGCTGCTATTATTACGAGCCGTGCTGGGGATACGAGTCGAACAAGCTGGGCGATATTCTGGCGGCGTGGCCAGGACTACGCCGAGCGGCCCATCTCTAGTGTCTCGCGCTGCGTCTCGCGGCTCGGCATCGCCTCTGGTTGGCGCGCGGCTCGCGCACTCAGCTTGCGAACGTCCGAAGCGCGCAGCACGTACTCGTCGCCGTCGCGCTCGATCCTGGTGGCGATGTTGGTGGCGTCCGACGAGGCGACCTCCGGCTCGGTCATGCAGAACGCCGAGCGGATCTCCCCGTCCAGCAGCGGGCGCAGCCACTGCTCGCGCTGCTGCTCGGTGCCGAACTCGGCCAGCAGTTCCATGTTGCCGGTGTCGGGCGCGTTGCAGTTGAAGACCTCGGGCGCCCAGTGGACACGCCCGGTAATTTCCGCCAGGGGCGCGTATTCGAGATTGGTCAGGCCCGCGCCGTACTCTTTATCAGGGAGGAACAGATTCCACAGCCCAGCCGCCCGCGCTGTCGCCTTCAGGTCGTCTACGATCTCCGCGTGGTGGAAGGGATTGCCCGAGGCGGCGATCTGCTGTCGATACGTTTGCTCGTTGGGATAGACGTAGCGGTCCATGAAGTCCGTTACCTGCCCGCGCAGTTCGTTCACCTTCTCGCTATAGCCGAAGTCCACGACGCTCCCTCCTCTCAAGACACATCCAACGCATTATTCATCGTCGAGCATATGATACCGCGAGCGATGACCGCTTCGTCTTTCAGCGCGCGTGGCCACAGAAGGGAAAGCTCAGACAGACGCCCCGGCAGTAGTCACCGGGGCGCCAGAGTGATGCGAATCGCGTGAAGCGATACTCAGGTGATGCTAGAAACTTGACTTGGTGGCGCAGGTGCCGGTGAAGTCACCGCTAAGGTTCTTGAAGTTGTTGGGAACAGTCGGGTCAATACCATAGACGCTGTTGTCGCGTGTAGGAACGCGCTGGTTGGCGGACGAGCCGTAGTGCGCGTTGGCTCCGAATAGCCCGCCCAGGTCGACCGATCCCAGTGAGTTGAACGCTTTGAGCAGGCCATCGCGTGTCAGGTCGCCGTTATCTGCCGCCTTCTTGAGGATGGCATAGGTGACCTTGGCCTCGGCGTAGCCGAACTCAAAGTAGCCATCCGGCTTCTGGTCGGGGGCATACTTCTGGACGTTGGTCAACATCTCGGCCATGCCAGGCTGGCTCGTATCGCCCCAGGTTGCGCCCTGCGCCACGACCCAGACGCTCTTCTCAAACAGTGGGAGGAGGGCCGGAGCAGCAGCCAGCAGCACATTTGCCCCTGCCGGACTATTCAAAATCCACTGCGGGTGGTAGCCAAGCGCGGCCGCTGTGCCCATGATGCCCGCCGCAGCGCTGGGGATGGCGGTTAGCACGACGAACTGCGCGCCCGCCTGTTTCATCTTGGTGACCTGTGCCACGAATGAGGTGTCGGTTGCCTCATAGGTCGCCTGAGCCACGTTGTTCAGATTGGTGTAGCAGCCGATCGCTTCGTTGTAGCCGGTGAGACCATCCTGCCCATAGGCGTCATCCTGCGAGATGATACCCACCTTGGGATTCGTCACGCCGAGCTGCGCCGCAACTTTGGTGGCATATTCCAGGCCGTTCTCGACCTGCAGACGATACGGCGTGCCGATCATCACCATGTACTGCTGGCGGGCCAGAATCGAATCGAGCGAGGCGGCCGAGACCAGCATCTTGTCGCGCTCAGACAGCGCCACGATCGCCTGTGTGGTCGGCGAGCCCAGACTTTCCGCCAGCATGAGCACTTGGTTGTGAATCTGGTTGTAGAGTTGCACCTGAAGCTGCGGATTATACTGCGAATCTTTCTCGACCAGATTCACGGTGTAGCCATCGATGCCGCCAGTGGCATTGACTGCCTTGAAATACGTCTCGATACCCTTGGTCAAGGGGATGCCGATGGGCGCGGCAACCGGCCCGGAGAGCGGTGTGAGGATGCCGAGGTTGATGACCTTCTTGGCGGTGTCTACTCCGGGACCAGCTTTGATACCGCCTCCCCCAGAGGTGCCACAAGCCGAGAGGATAGCGCCGATGAGTGCGAGCACGGTGAGCACGCTCAACACGTAGCGTCGCGACCGACGTGACTGAAGAATCGCCATGAGTTCCTCCTCGTAGAAGATGGATAGATGAACTGTGACGGATACTCGATCGGTCGAATGCCACCTGCGCGGTAAGCCGCAAGCAGCGCGGTCTAGTTAGGCGCCTGGGGCATATCCGTGCGCTCCGCACGATCCACAGGCTCAACGTCGAGCTGGGACTCGTTGTCCGATGGGGTCATCGTCTGTGTGGCCGGGTCACCTCCTTTGCGCCGCGCCTCGAAGCGCTGGGTCGTCGTACGGAGTCTGTAGATGAGGCCGATCACGCCTGCTGGCTCATACAGCAGAAAGACAATAATCAGCAGCCCATAAAGGATGGCGCTCAGGTCACCGCTCGAAAGTCCGGTAGAACTGGCGCTCTGCGGCAAGAGTTGGAGGCTGTCTAGCGCGATGGGCAGCGCGAAGACGAAGGCCGCGCCTAAGATCGAACCCCAGACGCTGGCCGCCCCTCCGATTAGGATAGCGGCAATAAGTTGCACGGAGAGCAGCAGATTCCAGGTGCCCGGCGTAGCAATGCCGGAAAGCGAGGCGTAGAGCGCTCCCGCAATACCGGCGAGGAATGACGAGAGAATGAACGCTCCCATCTTCGCCACGAAGAGATTGACCCCCATGATCGACGCCGCGACCTCGTTGTCGCGCACGGCCCGCCACGCTCTGCCCACCCGCGTGCGCGCCACATTGCCCACAAAAATCGCCGCGATCACCAGCAGCGGCAGAAGCAGGAGAAAATACCACTGGTTGATCGTCAAATCCACGCCGAGCACTGTGGTGGGGCTGGCAAATGAGAAGTCTCCGAAACCGGGGGTAGGAAAGTTGGAACGACCCTGCGCGCCACCGGTGACGGAGCGCAGATTAAGGAAGAGATACTGGCCGATGAAGACGAGCGCCAGCGTGACGATGCCAAGATAGAAGCCCTTGAGGCGCAGCGCCGTTGGGCCGACGAGCGCGCCGATGAGCGCCGCCACGATGCCTGACGCGGGCAGCCAGATCAGGAAGGAAAGACCCAGGCCGTTTGGGTCGCCAGGGAACAGGGGCGGACCACCGCCCAGCCAACCGGCGGTATAGGCTCCGATGCCCATGAAGAAGGCGATGCCCAGCGAAATCTGTCCCGCGTAGCCTGAAAGCACATTCAGCCCAAGCGCCGCGATGGCCCAGACCATGGTCGCGTCGAGCACTGAGACCCAGCCGTCGCCGCCAAAGAGAAAGACCACTCCCAGCACGAGGATGCCAATGAGCAGCAGCGTGCGATTGCGCGAGGAATGCCACCAATTGGCGCGCGCGGGCGTGACGGATACGGTGGGCGTCGGTGAGACGGCAGGAGCAGGAGATGGTGTGCTCATACTCGCTCCACCTTTCGCGTCCCGAAGAGCCCATGGGGCCTGATCATCAGAACGAGAATCATGACGAGGTAGGGCGCGATCAGATGGAAGTTGGCGCCGAGGAAGCCGCCTGACTCGTAGCCCTGGGTCAGCACATAGATCAGCCCGATGGCGATGCCACCCACCACCGCGCCTGGAATCGAGTCAAGGCCACCGAGGATGATGGCCGGAAACGCGACCAGCGCGCTCTGGCCGAGGGTTACGTCGAAGGAAGGGTTGCCCGCGCCCGCCGCCAGAAAAATTCCGCCGATGGTAGCGATAGCCCCAGAGATACCCCACGCCAGCGCGTAAACCGTCGAGATTTTGATGCCCATCGCCCGCGCGGCTTCTTGATCGATGGCAGTGGCGCGCATCGCCAACCCATAGCGGGTGTAGCGCAGGAAGATGTAGAGTCCGAGGCAGACGAGCGCGGTGACGACAATGCTCGCAATAGCGTTGGCGCCGAACTCGACACCCCCTATCGAGAAGCCGCTGAGTGTATCGAACGGCACCGGCGAGGATGGGTTCCTCCCGCCCACCAGAATGATGACCCCCGTCAGCAGCAGCACATCCAACCCGATGGTGACCATGATGATGTTAAACGGCGGGCGTCCAATCATGCGCCGCAGCACGACGCGCTCGAAGAGCACGCCGATGAGCGAGGTGACGCCGATGCCGATCACGAGCGCCGGGAAGAAGCCCAGCCGCCACGTAAACATGGCTACCGAGACGACGAAAGTTCCCACCAGCAGGAACTCGCCCTGCGCGAAGTTGATGACCTCGCTGGCTTTGAAGATAATTGTGAATCCCAGCGCGATCAGCGCGTAGTCGCATCCCAGCGCGAGACCAGAAAATACCAGTTGGATGAATGTCGTCATTGTCTCTCCTGCTTGCCGCCTTTGGCCTGCGTCCGATCCACGTCCGACTTATGCCGCGCCCTTAGCCGTTCGTGTCAGCCCGAACCTCCCCGCCGGCCGGAGTCTTCTCCGTAAACTCCTCGCCCAGATAGGCTTTGATGACCTCCGGATTAGCCTGCACCTTGGCGGGCACCCCCTGCGCGATGGCGCGTCCGAAATCCAGCACCAGCACGCGGTCGGCGATGCCCATCACCATCGCCATATCGTGCTCCACCAGAATCTGCGTAATGCCAAGTTGCTCGCGAATATCCAGCATGACCGCGGCGAGATCCTGGCTCTCTTCGAGACCCATGCCCGCAACCGGCTCGTCCAGTAGCAGCAGACGAGGCTGCGCCGCCAGCGCCCGCGCTAGATCCGCCCGTTTCTGCACGCCAAATGGCAGGCTGCCCAGTGGGCGGTCCTGAAAGCGGTCTAGTCCGAGCAGCGCGAGCAGCCGGTGGCAATACGCCCGGTTCTCGCGCTCCTCAGTCGCCGCCGCGCCGAGATACAGCCCACCGCGAAAAATGCCGCTCTTCATGCGGCTGTGTCGCCCCAGCAGCAGGTAGTCGAGCACGGTGGTGTGGGGGAACTGCCCCAGATTCTGGAACGTGCGCGCGATGCCAGCCCTCGCAATCTGATCGGTTCTCAGCCGCAACAGGTCGCGTCCCTCGAAGCTCACCTGACCGGCCACGGGACGATAGACCCGCGAGAGCACGTTGAAGAGCGACGTCTTGCCCGCGCCGTTTGGCCCGATGATGGCGAACAACTCGCCGGGGAGTACGTCGAACGATACCTCCGAGAGCGCGGTGAGGCCGGCGAAACGCACCGTGATGCCGCGCACGGAGAGTATCGGCGTTTGGGACGATGATGATGTGCTCATAATGCCCACCTCCTCTCTGGCCGTCGCTGGCGCAGCGTGGCGAAGTTGGCGCGGCCCCCCTCCTCGTGGAGTCCCAGATAGAAGGTGCGCACGCTTTCGTCGCGCAGCAGATCCGCCGCGGGCTGATCGAGCACGACCTGGCCGGTTTCCAGCACGTAGCCGTGGGTTGCGTGTGTCAGCGCCATCTGCGCGTTCTGCTCCACCAGCAGCACAGCCGTCCCTCCGGCGCTAATTTCGCTGATGATCTTGCCGATGTGCTGTACCATCACTGGCGCCAGCCCCAGCGATGGCTCGTCGAGCAAGAGCAGCTTTGGACTCGCCATCAGCGCGCGCCCGATGGCGAGCATCTGCTGTTCGCCGCCTGAGAGATAGCCAGCCATGCTTTTCCGGCGGTCACGCAGCACCGGGAAAAGCTCCATCACGCGGCCGTAGGCACGGCGGGTAGCGGCATTATCGCGCGCGGCGAATGCTCCGGCGCGCAGATTGTCTTCCACCGTCAGCGCTCCGAAGAGCCTGCGTCCCTCGAGCACCTGGGCGATGCCCAGCCGTACGATGCGCGCCGCATCGAACGTGGTGATCGGTTGGCCGTCGTACTCCACCGCGCCGTGAGTGATGCGTCCGCCCTGCCCTCGCAGCAGCCCTGAAATTGCCCGAAGGATGGTAGACTTGCCCGCGCCATTCGCGCCCAATAGGGCCACGACGCTCTGTTCGGGCACCTCCAGCGAGACGCCGCGCACGGCAGCGATGACCCCCTGATACATCACCTCTAGCTCTCGGACGACCAGCATACGGATGCCTCCCGCTACCGTGAACTATCCTTGGTTATTCCTGCCACTCGCCGACCTTGACATGCCCCTTGAGCAGATTGCGCGCGATGATGAACCGCTGGATTTCATCGGTACCGTCGAAGATGCGGAAGACACGCATCTCGCGATACCACCGCTCGATCGGCAGTTCTCTGGTGTAGCCCATGCCGCCATGAATCTGGAGCATGCGATCGACGACGCGATTCGCCATGTTCGCGCCGTAGAGCTTCGCCATCGAGGCCTGGTGGCGGCCATCGAGGCCACGGTCGTCGAGCCAGGCCGCCCGCAGCGTGATCCATTTCGTCGCCTCGATCTCCACCGCCGAGTCGGCGATCATCCACTGGATCGCCTGTCGCTCCGAGAGCGGCTGCCCGAACGTGACCCGGTTCTTCGCGTGCTCGATGGACATCTCAAGCATCCGTTCGCACGCCCCCACCCCTAGCGCTGGGATGTACCACCGCGCCGCGCCAATCCACCGCATCGCCATATCGAATCCGAGCCCAAGCTCGCCGAGGATGTTCTCCTCCGGCACGCGCACATCCTCGAAGATCAGCGCCGCCGGATCCCACTCGCCCATCGTGGCGATTCGCTCCGAACGCCACCCCATCTCACGGTCAACCAGGAAGCAGGTAATGCCGCCGTGTGGACCTTTGTCTTTATCGGTGACGGCAAAGACCATCGTGAAGTCGGCATCGTTGCCGTTGGTAATGAAGATCTTCTCGCCGTTGAGCACCCAGCTATCGCCGTCTTTCACCGCAGTCATTTTGATGTTGCCCGCGTCCGATCCGGCCTCTGGCTCGGTCAGCGCGAAGCACGACTGGCGCGTGCCCTCGATGGTGGGCAGCAGGTAGCGATGCTTCTGCTCCTCATTGCATGCGTAAAGAATGTTGTCGGCGGTGCCACCGAAGCGGAAGGGCACGAACGTGCGCCCCAGTTCCATCGTTGCGAGACAGATGGCCACCGACCCCAGATTCGCGCCGCCATACTCCTCCGGCGTGTTGATGCCCCAGAAGCCCAGCTTGCGCGCCTTCGCCTGCAATTCGCGCAGTTGCCCCCGCTCCAGCCCTGTTCTGCCCTCGCGTTCGTTGCGCAGCACATCGCCTTCAAGCGGTATCAACTCGCGCCGCACAAAGTCGCGTACCGTCTGCTGGATCAGCTTCTCTTCCGGAGCCAATGTGAAATCCATGGTAATCCTCCGTGATGTTGGCGGCGATGCCAGAGTTTCGGCTTTCTCAATGCGCTACGAAATTGGTGACACCTCCGCCAGCGTTTCCTCGCCTGCGCGTGGCGTGTAGCCATTCCACTCCGAGAGTCTGCGTGCCGAGGCGCGGACCGCGTCTACGATACCGGTCAGCAGCCGCTCGTCCAGCTGCGATGTGATGCACACGCACGAGATGACCAGCTCGACCTGGCCAGTTTTGCCAAAGATCGGCGCATCTACTGCCGTGGTGCCGCGATGAAACTCGCCATCGGAGATGGCGTATCCACGACGCCGAACCGCGCGCAACGTTTCGATGAACTGATCGGGATCGGTGATGGTCGCGGGTGTCATCGGGCGCAGCCCCGCCGCGAGATGACGCCGCCATTCGGACTCGTCGTCGTATGCCAGAAAACAGCGCCCATGCGCGCCAGCGGTCAGCGGGGTGGCCTGGCCGATGGAGATGCCCAGGCGGCTAAAGCGAATATCGTCGGTCGGTGGCTCGGCCGACGCGATATACACTGGCCGGTCGTCCCAGCGCTGCACCAGCACAGTGGTCAGCCCAGTCTGCACCGCTACCCGCTTGATCTCTACCGAGGCGCGGGCAAAGGCGTCGTTCAGTTCGGCGGCACGGTTGCCGAGCGGTATCAGATACGGGCCAAGGCTGTATTTGCGCGTCTCCTGGTCGTAGCGCACGAAGTCTTCGCGTTCCAGTGTGCGCAAGACACGCAGACAGGTGGTGGGGCTGGCATCGAGCCTTCGCGCGATGTCTTTGAGTGAGGTGGAGCGGTATTTGTGACGGCTGAGCAGCTTCAGCGCCCGCGCCGCCAACTCCACAGATGGAACCGCGTACTCCATCGTCCCCTCCCGGCCGCCGTCGCCCGAGATATAGTCTGGGATTTCATATGTGAAACGAGGTTTCTCACTTTGGAATGGCAGTAGTATACCTAGTCGGCTTGTGTACGTCAACTGGCTTGTTTGGCACGCGGGAACATGATAAGCACGGTCGCATGGTCGCTGGCGCAATTTCCCGCTGAACGGCGAGATGCTATGATATGCGGGGTTGCGCCGACACGGCTGCGCGCAGTGTCGTGCTGCCATGCCCTTGTGACTGTGATCTTGTGACCTTGTGACCTTGTGACGAGCCGCAGATATCTGCCGACATCGATGGAGATGCCCCATGGCCGCTTTTGACACCGCAAACGTGCCTGCCGATGCTGTCTTTGGAAAAATTGGCTTGCCCGCGCCCATCCACGAACTGGCGTCCCAGCGCTGGGATGCCATCGTCGTCGGTGCTGGCCACAACGGACTGACCTGCGCGTCGTATCTGGCGCGGGCGGGCAAGCGTGTGCTGGTGCTGGAGTCGCGCGAGCGGGTCGGCGGCGCGTGTACGCTCGAAGAGATCTGGGGCGGCGTCAAGATGTCGCCCTGCGCCTATCTCGTGGGTTTGCTGCATCCGAAAGTGGTGAGCGAGCTCAAGATGCATGAGCATGGCTTCGCCTGGACGCCCGCCACCAATGGCCTCTTTGTGCCGTTCGAAGACGGTAGCTCGGTGCAGATCATGGAAGACGACGATGCCGCCGAGGCGGAGATTCGCCGTTTCTCGCCACGCGATGTGCAGGGCTGGCGCGCGATGCAGAGCGTGATTAGTCGTTTGCGCGATGCTGTGCGTCCCGATGGCGACCGCGACGCCTGGCTGGGCGAGCCGCCGACCCACGAGCAACTCTTAGACCGCATCGGCCACGACGAGGAACTGCGCGGCCTGCTCTTTGATTGGAGCATGGCCGAGTTTGCCGAGCGCTATCTTCAGGATGAGCGGCTGCAGATCGCCTGGCTCGGTCAGGGAGTCATCGGCACGAACGCGTCACCTTTCGACAAGGGAACGGCCTCCATCCATTTCCATCATTCCAGTGGGCGGCTGGACGGTCTGACCGGCATCTGGGGCTACGTCACCGGTGGCATGGGGCGCATCTCGTTCATCCTGTGCGACATCGCCCGCGAGTTGGGCGCGACGGTGGCGGCGGGTGTGCCGGTGGCGAAGATTCTCCCTGGCGAGGGCGTGCAGCTTGACGATGGCACGACGATACACTCATCGGTGGTGGTTAGCAACGCCGATCCACGCACCACGCTGCGGCTGCTGGGCGAGCAGTTGGCCGACGGCGGCTGGAACTGCGATGCCGCCAAGGGCTCGCTGCGGTCGTCGTTCAACACCACGATCTGCGTGCTGGAGGCCCTGCTCGCCTACGAGCAGGCCAACGCCGCCGGGGTCGAGATGGTGTCGCTGGACGAGGTCGAGGCCGCCGAGGAGAAATCCGCCGATCCCGTGGTCGACGACATCGACGTCGAGGAC
>DAHUXT010000144.1 GCA_027307065.1 Ktedonobacteria bacterium | reverse complement strand
CGAACGGATGCGGCACGCGCGCGGGCAGAGCCTGCCCGACTGGGTCGCGCTGCGGAGCGGACGGATTGACACCTTCCCCGATGGCGTTGCCTATCCGCAGCATGCTGAGGATGTCGTTGCACTGCTCGCCTGGGCCGCGTCGGTTGGCGCGCGGGTAATTCCCTATGGCGGCGGCACGAGTGTGACCGGACATATCAATCCGTTGCAGGGCGAGGCGCCGGTGCTGACGGTAGATATGCGCCACATGAACCGGCTGCGCGCCTTCGACGAGGTTAGCGAGCTCGCCAGCTTCGAGGCGGGTGTAGCTGGCCCCGATCTGGAGGCGCATCTGCGGGCGCGGGGCTATACGCTGGGGCACTTCCCGCAGTCGTTCGAGTATTCGACACTCGGCGGATGGATCGCCACACGCTCCAGCGGCACACAGTCGCTTGGCTACGGTCGCATCGAGCAGCGATTCGCGGGCGGGCAGATGGTGTCGCCTGTTGGCACACTCGATCTTCCAGTTTTCCCTGCCTCGGCGGCTGGTCCCGACCTGCGCGAGATCGTACTTGGCTCCGAGGGACGAATGGGCATCATCGCCGAGGCGACGGTACGCGTCTCGCCGCTGCCAGAGACCGAGGCGTTTCACGCGGTGTTCTTCCCGTCGTGGGCGCAGGGCGTCAGCGCGGCGCGGACGTTGCTGCAAAGTGGGCTACCACTCTCGATGGTCCGGATGAGCACTCCGCGTGAGACGGAGACGACCCTGATCCTTGCGGGCCATCGCCAGGTAATCGCCGCGCTCGAACGCTATCTGGCTGTGCGCGGCGCGGGCGCGGAGAAGTGCATGATGGTCGTTGGCTTCTCCGGACGCGAGGCGGTGGTCGAGGTGGCGCGGAAAGAGGCGCTGGCTATTGCCGCGAAGCATCAGGGGGTACATCTTGGACAGCCCCTTGGCCGCCAGTGGCACAGCAGCCGTTTCCGCACGCCCTATCTGCGCAACACGCTCTGGCAGGCGGGCTACGCGATCGACACCGTGGAGACAGCCACCATCTGGAACAACACGCCAGAAATGGTGACCGCAGTTGAGGCGGCGTTGTCTGACGCGCTGGCCGAGGAGGATGAACGGGTGCACGTCTTCACGCACCTCTCCCATCTCTATCGTCATGGCGCGAGCGTCTACACGACCTATCTCTTCCGCTTGGCTGCCGATCCAGATGAGACGCTGGCGCGCTGGCAGCGCCTGAAGTCGGCGGCGAGCCAGGCGATCGTTGGCTGCGGCGGCACGATTAGTCACCAACATGGCGTGGGACGTGACCATCTGCCCTATCTGGCCGCCGAAAAAGGTGAGACAGGCATCGCGGCACTGCGGGCGCTTTGCGCGCACTTTGATCCGGTGGGCATGATGAATCCGGGCAAGCTGGTCGCGGACTGACTATTCTACCAGACGCGGGCGGAATGGAAGAAGGGGCGATAGCGATGGTGCGGGGACGAGACGCCATCTGGCAGCGCATGGATGGGACATGGGATGTCATCATCGTTGGCGGCGGCATTACCGGCGCCGGACTCCTGCGCGAGGCGGCGCACCTGGGCCTGCGGACGCTGCTGGTTGAGCGGCGCGATTTCGCCTGGGGCGCGTCGAGCCGTTCATCGAAGCTGGTGCATGGCGGCCTGCGCTATCTCAAGCAGGGCGATCTGCGCCTGATGTACGAATCGGTTCACGCCCGCAATCGGCTGCTGCGCGCGGGCGCGGGCCTGATTTCGCCACTTGGCTTTCTGCTGCCCGTCTACCGCCGTGCGGGTCCGGGGCGCGGGACATACGGTATTGGGCTGGCGGTCTACGATGCGCTGGGCACGCAGTGGTCGCACCACTATGCGGACGCCGCCGAGTTCTCGCTGCTGGCGCCGTCGGTCGCGCAGGCAGATTTGCGCGGCGGGTACGCCTATCAAGATGCACAGACGGATGATGCGCGGCTGGTGCTGCGGTTGCTCCGCGAGGCCGAGGCAGCGGGAGGATGGGCGATCAACTACGTGGCCGCGGAATCGCTGCTGCGCGAGGATGGTCGCGTGGCGGGCGTGCGGCTGCGTGATAGCGAGAGTGGACGGGCCCTTGATGCGCGTGCCACGGTTGTCGTCAATGCGACGGGCGCGTGGGCGGACCGGCTTCGTGGTCAGGCGGGCGGCGCGATGCGGCTGCGGCCATTGCGCGGCAGTCATTTGGTGTTTCCGGCGTGGCGCTTCCCCATCGCGCAAGCCATCGGCTTCACCCATCCTGCCGACCAGCGCGCAGTGTTCGCGCTGCCATGGGAGGGCGTCACACTGGTAGGCACGACCGACGTTGACCACACGCGCCCACTCGACGACGAGCCAGGCATCGCGGTGGATGAGGTGGCCTATCTGATGGCGGCGCTCGATGCGCACTTTCCGGCGCTGGCGCTGACCGCAGCCGACGCGTTCGCGGCATTTGCGGGCATTCGTCCGGTGATTAGCTCTGGCCGCAGCGACCCCTCGCACGAGTCGCGGGACGCCGCGCTCTGGGACGACGATGGATTACTGACTATCACCGGCGGCAAACTGACCACCTTCCGCGAAAGCGCCATCATGACGATCAAAGCTATTCGCGAACGTATTCCGGGGATTCTGCCACCAGCCGCCGATGCCGCTCCACTCGATGCGGTCGAACCACTGCGTGAGCGCGCTGGCCCGCATCTCACGCCGGAGCAGCGGCAACGGCTGGCGGGCCGCTACGGTGCGGACGCTCAGGCGCTGGTGGTTGCGGCGCATCCCGGAGAATTGGAGCGGATTCCTGATACGCCCGTACTCTGGGCCGAGCTACGCTGGGGCGCGCGCATGGAGCGTGTTCAGCACCTGGACGATCTGCTGTTGCGAAGGGTGCGGCTGGGGTTGCTGCTGCCGGAAGGGGGCGCGGCGCATCTGCCAGCCATACGCGCCATCTGCCAACCAGAACTTGGCTGGGATGACGCCCGCTGGCAGGCAGAAGAGGACCGATACCGCGCGCTGTGGCAGGCGAGCTACCGGGTGCCAGATGAAGCGCTGCGCCAGCTTCGCCAGAGCACAACGGCAGCTATTGCCGAGGGCGTGCCATCTCCCCGGCGTGCGCGCTGGGTGCTGGTAGCAGCGCTGCTGGCGGCTGTGGCGGTGATTGTGGCGATCGTGGCGGCGATCATCCTGATTGCGCGGCGGGTAGAAGCTGCTGCGGCGTTACGCGATGCTGCCGAGTAGCGCGGCCGACGGCGCATCCGCAGTGATGAAGCTGACCGACATCGCGATGACGCCGGAATCGAGCAGGATGCGGCGATGTCCCAGCCCTTTGGTGACAAAGAATCGCGACGCGGGCCAGTTGGTGGCGACGGCAAGGCCATCGGCAAAGGGAACCTCGGTGTCGCCAGCATCGTGAATGATGAGCGCCGGAGTACGCAGATCAGCGGCCACTCGGGCGATTTCCAGTTCGTCGGCGGGAATGCCAACGTAGTCGGCGACCAGCTGATAGAATCGCTCTGCCGCCGGCTCAGGCAATCGCGTCAACTGCGCGAAACGCTCCAGCACCCCAGAAATCGACGATGGACCCGCGATGAGTACCGCCTTCGCCGCGTCGAGTCCCTGTTGCAGCGCCAGTGCCGTGCTCGCGGCACCCATTGAGTGCGCGATCACGCCTGCCAGCGGACCCAGCTCGCGCCCGACCGCGACCATCGCCCGCGCATAGTTCACCGGATTCGTCTGCTCGCCGGGTGACGCGCCATGTGCGGGGCCATCGAGCGCGATTGCCTGATAGCCTGAGGCCGTCAGCGGCGCAATGAACTTGCCCAGGTTCATGCCGCGCCCTTCCCAGCCATGTGCGAGCAGCACGCGTGGACCCTCGCCAAACACCGTAGCAGCCAGGCCGTTGGCGAAGGTGAGCGGCTTGCCTTGCCGCTGCAGCCCCGACTCCCACTCGCGCGGTGGCAGACGCCGTGGCGTCATGAACAGCTGCAAAGCGGCCTGAGCCTGAGATTCAACGTCCATCGGATGGTCCTCCTGAGAGCGGCGTGCCTCGCCGATAGCCATGGCCGCTATCATATATATGATGATTATCATATAATGGGTCAAGATGTAGCCAGGGAACAGTATCGGGAGACAGGAGAGGATCGCTATGCGGCGGTCGAAAGAGGCAAAGCAGCAGACCCATGCGCGCATCGTCGAGGCAGCGGCGCGGCGCTTTCGCGCTGATGGGATCGCGGGCGTCGCGATCACCGACCTTATGGGCGAGGCGGGCCTGACACATGGCGGATTCTACGCACACTTCGACAATAAGGATGCGCTGGTGTCGGAGGCATGTGGCGCGGGACTGGCGCAGTCTCGCGGGCGCATGCTGGAGTCCGTACGCAAGGCTCCGGCGGAGCGGCGGGTTGCGGCGTTCGTCGCGCGTTACCTGACCATCGCGCACCGCGATCATCCCGAAGCGGGTTGCATGATGCCCACTCTCTCCGCTGAGGTCGCGCGGTCGGCGCCAGCGGTGCGGGCGGCATACACTCAGGCGATCAAAGACTATCGTGATGAACTGGCCTCGCTCCTCACGGCAGCCGATGGTTCCGATGGTTCCGATGGTTCTGCTGAGACGGGTGACGCTGTGGCATTGGTCGAAGCATCGGACGAGGCGCTCGTGCTGCTGGCAGGGCTGGCCGGGACGATGCTGCTGGCCCGTGCTATCGATGATCCGGACTTGAGCGAGCGGATGCTGCGGGTGAATCGCGAGTTCTACGGGCGCGTGTTCACCGGTCATTCCGTCGCCGATGCGCTCACCTCAATGTGAAAATATTGATAAAGTCAATATTGTAATTGACTTTGTGTGATTGCGATGTTATAAATTGCTCACCAGAGAAAGGAAGAGCAGTCTATGACATCCGATGCCTCGACGCGTCTTCAACCTGCTACCGCACGGCAACGCGCGCCTCTCTTTGCGCTCTACGCCTCAGATATCGTTTCCGCCGTCGGCGATGTGCTGATGTTTCTGGCGGTGCCATGGTTCGTGCTGCAAACTACTGGCAGCGTCGTACAGACCGGGTTGGCCGCCTTCTTCGCCACGGCCTCGGTGGCCGTTTCCGCCCTGCTCGGCAGCGCTATCGTCGATCGCCTTGGCTTCCGGCGGGCCAGTGTGACCAGTGATCTGGCGAGCGCCGCCAGTGTCGCGCTGATTCCGCTGCTGTATGAAACCATCGGTTTGCCGTTTTGGGCGTTATTATTGCTCGTCTTTCTCGCGGGCCTGCTGACGACCCCCGGTGGCACAGCGCGCTCGGCGATGGTCCCTGAACTGGCGGAACTCGCGCAGATGCGCATCGAACGCGCGGCGGCTGCCAGCGACGGCGTCACCCGGCTCTCGCGCTTCATCGGCGCGCCCCTCGCCGGTATCCTGATTGCCTTCATCGGCCCCAGCAACCTGCTCTGGATTGACGCGGCCACCTTTGCTTTCTCCGCCATCGTTATTGGCCGGATGGTACCTGCCATGCTTCATCCCGCCGCCATCGAGTCGTCCGTCACCTCTGGCGGCTATCTGCGCGGACTGCGCGAGGGGTTCGCCTTTCTCCAGCGCGATCCGGTGTTGCTGTGGCCGACGCTGGTATGTTTGGTCACCAACCTGTTGGACGCTGGCGCAACTGGTGTATTGACGCCCGTCTTCGTCAGACAGACCTACGGCAGCGCCGTCTGGCTTGGCGCGATTGTGGCGGCCTTCGGTGGCGCGGCCTTCGTGGGCACGCTCGTCTTCGGCGCGATTGGGCACCGGCTGCCGCGGCGGCTGACGCTGGGCCTCTGCTTCACCTTTGGCGGCGCTATCCGCTTCTTCTTCATCGTCGGATTCGCTCACCAGCCGATCGTGCTTGTCGCGCTGCTCGCTCTCTGCGGCTTCACCATTGGCCCAATCAATCCGATCTTCGATACGGTTGCGTATGAGCGCACCCCAGTCGCATTGCGGGCGCGGGTCTTTGGCGTGTTGACGGCGGGCTCGATGGTGGGCGCGCCGCTCGGCGGGTTGCTGGCCGGGGCCATCGTGCCGGGCATCGGCATCATGGCGTCGCTGCTGCTCTTTGGTGCGGTGTATCTCGTCGCCACCGTGAGCTTGCTGATCATCCCCTCGCTACGAGGCATGGATACGCCATCAGTGGCCGTCGCACGCGGCGCTGCATAAACTGCATGATATGTTGGGTCGCATCTTCTGGCAGAAAACTGGCGCTATTCGCGGCGAGCGCGGGGTAGAATCAGGCGGGCAAGTCGCGCGTAATTTTGGCCGCGGGCGCGCGTCGTAGCTGGTACGCTACTGTGTCGCTCCCGAAGAAGGATATCAATGGACACGACGAACACCACTGACACCAACGCTTCCAGCGCTCCCCAGACGAAGCAGGCAGCCCTGCTCACGCTGATTGACCGCACCCGCGAACTGGAGCAGACGCTCGCCGATTTCTTCGACGCGAATGCGCGCGCAGCGACCGGCACGGTGGAGGTGTGGGCGCCAAAAGATCACTTCGTGCATATCGCCGTCTGGCAGGCGTATCAGGCGCGGCGGCTCGAAGCGATCGGCGCCGACACTCCGCCCGCGCAGCCGGGGAGCAATGACGAGGTTTTTCTGGAACACCGCGCCGAGCCGTGGGACACCGCCTGGGCAAACGCGATGCGGGCGCTCGACGACAACGCGGCGGCCATTGCACGCACGTCGGAAGACGACCTGACGCATCCAGACCGATTCCCCTGGCTGAATGGGCGCTCATTCGTCTCTACCGCCATTAGCAACGTCTATCTGCATCCGATCGAGCATCTGGTGCAGATGCATGAAGAGCGCGGAGACGATGCCGCCGCCGAGCAGGTGCAGTTGGAGTCGGTCGCGACGATGAATCGCCTTTTCGGCAAGGGCGAGGAGTACGCCAACGCGGTCTACAATCTCGGCTGCTTCTACGCGAAACGCGGACGCTCCGCCGATGCGATCGCGCAGGTGGGCGAGGCACTGGCCGTCAACCCGAAACTGACAGCGTGGTCGAAAGAGGATGGCGACCTGGACTCCCTGCGCGACCTGCCGGAGTTTCAGGCGCTCTACGCAGCACAATAGGTGTGACTGGCGGCGGCTGTCCGCTGGCGTTGATTCGAGTATTTCAAGGACCTGGCTATGCAGCAACGCGCTGTTCAAATTCGACGCGCCCGGCCTGATGAGGCGGAGACGCTGACCGCGCTGGTGATGCGGTCGAAGGCGCACTGGGGCTATAGCCAGCAGCAACTGGATGGGTGGCGTTCGGAGCTGACGTTGACATCTGCCACCATCGCACGCGATCCCGTCTTTTGCGCGGAGGTCGACGGCGTCCTGGCAGGCGTGATGCACCTGAAAAAGCTGGATGATAGCGAGGCGCTACTGGATGACCTGTTCGTCGAGCCAGCCTATATGGGCGCTGGCGTGGGTGGCACACTCTGGCGGCAGGCGGCCACGCTGGCGCGGGAAGCTGGCGCTCGGGTGATGGTGCTCTACGCCGACCGGCACGCCATCCCGTTTTATCGGCACCTGGGGATGGCCATCGTTCACGCCGACGAACTGGCGGACACCGCCCATGTCTCGACGCCACTCATGCGCTTCGACCTGCCGGAATAGCGAGTAGGCACGCGGCGCTAGAAGAAGATGACGAACGCCAGGGCGATGCCGATGATGGAGAGCAGTATGCCCGCGACCGCCATCCCACGTCGCCGCTGAGACTTGAGGCCAAGTCCGCCAAAGACGATACCAATGATCGCCGGGAGCAACGCGACCAGTCCGCATATGGGAATCCAGCCGATCGCGGCGCTGATGATGCCAAAGATCAGGCTGCTGAGCGCCATGCTGTCGCCGTTGTCGCTCACGACGACGGGATACGGCACATAGATCGGCTGCACCGTGCTTGCCGCTTGGGATGTTGGCAGATTGGCCATCGTATTTGGCGACATTGGCGCTGAGGGTGGCGCGTACTGCGGCCGGTTCAGATAGTCCTGGGGCGGTTGGGGATAATAGCTATTGCTGACGGTGGGATCGAAGTCCGTTTCCCGCGTGTCGTACCCATAATCGTCGTTCACGATTCCCTCCCCTTCCACATCCTGTGCGGTGGCATCGGCCTGCATCGATTGAGTGCTGGTTCGCGTTTGGAGCAACGGTCCGCTGGATATACGAACCATCGCATCAGAAGTTGCCACCAATAGTTCGGCGTTTGCCTCAACTCCGTGGCGTTGTCGCATCTGGAGGAATCGTGGGCACAGTAGCGCGCATCACCTCCGCAAACACGCTGCGCTCCTCGGCAGTGCCGACGGTGACCCGGATGCAGCGGTCGATGGGCGGCGCGCCAGGCATGCGGATGAAGACGGCGCGTTCGGCCAGCGCGGCAACCAACGCTTTGGCGCGCTCCGGACTACCGGTGTCGAACGTGACGAAATTGGTGTACGAGGGCAGCGGTGCCAGCCCCAGTTCACGCCCCAGCGTCGCGTATTCTTCACGTCCCTGTGCGACCTCGCCCACGACCAGCGCCAGGTAGGCGGTGTCGGCCAATGCGGCCAGCGCTCCATCCTGCGCGACGCGATTGATGCCGAAGTGCAGGCAGATGCGGTCGAAGGCGCCCATCATGTCAGTCGGGCCAAGCGCGTAGCCAATGCGCGCTCCCGCCATGCCATACGCCTTCGAGAACGTGCGCAGGCGGATGAGTCGCGGATCGCTTGCATCCATTGGCAGCATCTCCGCCTCGGGTGCGAAGTCGCAGTAGGCCTCGTCCAGCAGCAGCAAACATGCTTCAGGGAGCGCGTCGAGGAAGGCGCGAATCTGTGCGGCGGGATACCACGAGCCCGTCGGATTATCGGGGTTGGCGAGATAGACGAGCTTGGCGTGGTGTTCATGCGCCGCCGCGGCCAGCGCCTCCAGGTCGTTGCGGTCGTCGCGATAGGGTACGCGTTGCAGAGTGCCGCCATAGCCGTTGACGTGATAGTTGAAGGTCGGATAGGCGCCGAGCGAGGTGACGGCGGTTTCGCCGGGACTGAGGTATGTGCGTACCACCAGGCCCAGCAAATCGTCGATTCCGCTGCCGAATACCATCTCGCGCGGAGAGACGCCATGCCTGGCTGCCAGCGCCTCGCGCAGCTCGTAGCCTTCGGGATCGGCGTACCAGTTGATCTGTTCTACCGCTGCTCGCATTGCCTCGATGGCGCGTGGCGAGGGACCAAAGTTGCTTTCATTGGCGCCGAGCCTCAGCCGAAAGACGCGTCCGCTCTGGCGCTGCAATGCCTCGGGCGCGACGAATGGAACTGTGACCGGCAAGCCCGCGACGATTGGTGTTGGTGGAACAGGGCGGTAGATCATGGCGCAATCTCCGTTGACGTGCTATGGCTTCGGCGCGAGAAATTCCAGCGCGGCGCGGGCCATCGTTTCAACTCCAATGGGCAGACAGCCCTCGTCAACATCGAAGCGCGGACTATGATGGGGCGCGTCGATTCCCCGCTCAGCGTTGGCCGCGCCCACAAAAAAGTAGCAGCCGGGCGCCTCAGCCAGGAAGGATGCCATATCGTCGCTCGCGGAGATGCGCTGGTCGCCGCTGGGCAGATGATCCGCTCCGACGGTTGCCTCCGCCGCCCGCCGCACCAATTCGGTCATCGCTTCGTCGTTAACCGCTACCTTGCAGCCAGCGCCCACCCGATAAGTCACCGAGGCGCGCATCGCCGACGCGACCGAACTCGCCAG
>DAHUXT010000143.1 GCA_027307065.1 Ktedonobacteria bacterium | reverse complement strand
CTGAACGCCGACGACGAGACGCGAGCACGTATCGCAGACGCGGCCCAGTCTCATAGTTGGGATCGCCGCATGGAGGAACTGACCGAATTGCTGCAGACACATCTGGCGCACAAGTCTTCGGACGAGCCAGTATGACGCACAGATAGCGAGCGAGACTCCATAAATACTGGCATGGAAGGTGCATGATGTGCGGCTAGCAGGGCGCGCCGCCGATAGTAAACTTGGATACTCAACTGTACACGGCGGGCGCGCATCGCCGTATAATCATGCTGAATGTTCATGGCACATGGTGAGAGGGGATAGTAGTGGTCAGGAAGCCAGCGCTGCTGGTGTTGATTGGCGTCACGCTGTTTGGTTGTCTTGGAGGGCTGATTGCGGCATTCGTTCGCCCCCCGCGCTTCCAGGCAGACGCCATCGTCATCGTCTATGAGATGCCACACGATCAACGGGAATTGATCGGCCCAGACGAGGCGCAGCAGATTGACGGCTTTTATCGGGCCGGAGCGCTTCAACCCAAGGTCGTGCAACATGTCCTCTCCCAGTTTCCCGGGATGACGCCAGCGCAACTTCGTGCCGCGATTGGGGTAAGCGTGATTGCCTACACGCCGCTCACACGCATCACCGCGACCGCCACTTCACCCCAGCGGGCCGTTGACCTCGCGAACGCCGTCGCCGTGGGCTGGACGTCCCTCGCCGACGCCCTCAATGAAACTGCCTGGACTACGACGGTAGATACCCTCAAATCCCATGAGCAGGATCTGAATAACCAGATTGCCGCGACGCAACAGGCAATCGCGAATGCGCGGGCAGCTGGAACAGGCGTGGACTCGCTACAGGCGCAATTGAATACGCAACTCCAGCAGCTTTCCAAGACCGATGACGCGCTCATCAACCTGGATAAAGCTCGCCTCGATCTCATTGGCAATGCCTCGGTCGCTACCCCAGCGGATGTCGCCAATGTCACGCGTACGCCCGACCCCATCAAGCTGACGGCAGAGGGAGGCGCTGGCGGTCTTGCGCTTAGCCTGCTTTTCGTGCTCTGGATGTTGCGTCGCCAGCGGCTGTCGCGGCCTGCGGATAGCGCCCCGTCTTCTGGAAACGAGAAAAACGTGAGGCCAGCCTTCGTGGGCGCATCGGCTGGAGAGGCGAACGATGCGCGATAAGAGGCCGTTATCACCGTCTGTCGCGCCGCCACGACCCGCGCTCTACATTCCAGTCGCGGGTTTCATTCTCGTCGGAATAGTGGCGCTTTTCGTCGGGTTCGTCTCGAATTTCTGGGTCGGCGCAACGCTTATCGTCGTCGCTGCTAGCCTCTCGGTGGCGGTCGCCACCTGGGTATCGCGGCGGTTCGATGCGCTGGTAGCGGCGCTGGCACTGGTGGTGTTCTGGCTGCCGTTTCACATGACCGCAACCCGATTCAATATCAGCCCGCAAGAGCTAGCTACCTACGGCATTGCTGTAACTGCCGCCGTCAGCAATCGGAGCGGCATACGGCGCTGGCTCGGAGGTCTGCTCGGCTCGATTCCTGTTGCCGCGCGTTTTGCGATGGTGCTCTTTGCGATGGCTGCCCTGCAATCGGTGCTGCGCATACCGCATCCATCACCGCTGCTCGTGCTGCAAGACGTGCGGGGAATATTCCTGTTTCCGGCGCTGTTGGCGCTGCTTGTGGCCTATGCCATCCGTACGCGCTCGTGTGAGCGGACACTCTTCACCGTCTTCTTTTGGGGCGGTGTGCTGCTCGCAACCTACGCGCTGACGCTGCGTCTGTGGGGTGTCGAAGTCGCCAACGGCGCCGTCGCGGGCAGACTCGGCTCCGAGTCGAGTTTCCTCTCCGACTGGCATCCGAACAATCTCTCGCTCTATCTAGGATTTACCCTTGCCTTCGCTCCGGCGATGTTCCTTGCCACCCGACGCGATACGCTGCCACGGCGTCGCTTGACGTGGCCCGGCGCGGCGGTCATTGGCGGCACGCTGCTGCTGCTTGTGGCGGTCTGGCTGACGTACTCGCGTGGCGCTTTGGCGGCACTGGTGTTGGCGATTGGGCTGGCGCTGTTCTTCTTCGTCTTCTCGGGCACGTTGCGGCAGCGTATCACCAGCGCGGGTATTCTGGTGGCCGGAGCGCTCGCCCTCGGCGGATTCATTCTGGTCAAGGGCGTCGGGGCGCTGGGGCGCTACGCGGATTTGCTCAACCCTTCGGCGCTCTCTTCGGACCCGAACGTCCAGTTCCGGACACAACTCTACAACCGCGCGATCAAAATCGCCATCGAGCACCCCTTCAGCGGTATTGGCCTTGGGGTATTCTCCACCGGGTCCTCGGTTCCGTTCTCGCCGCACAATACCTACCTCGATCTGTGGGTGAGCATCGGTCTTATCGGCATGCTCGCATTTGTCGGGCTCGTGTTCATGGGGTTAATAGCGGCCGTGCGCACCGCGCGCCACCTGCGAGGATCAGCCATTTCGGTTGAGCTTGCGCTCGCGCTGGGTTTGGGCGCCGCGCTGATTACCCTGCTGGTACAGGCGTTCGTCGAGTCGTTCGACGTTTCGCCACGTATCGCGCCTGCCGTCTGGATCTGCGCCCTGGCTGCTCAGGCAGTCTGGTTCCGCATGGTGCGCGAACGCGACGCCGAGCTGGCGCGACCGCGCATCACACCCGCAGTGCTGGACGAAGCGAAGCCTGTCGCGAATGGTGTTCCCGAACAGGCTGCCGCCCTGCCAAAACCGGTAGCGGCGGCCAGTAGCGCCCGTGTCAGTTCGTCGCGATGGTCGCGTGGGCCACGGTCACGCGTGCCGCTGGATGATGACGCCGACGATCAACGGCGCGCCGGGCCTGTCACTGCCATGCTGCCAGCGATCGAGCTGCCATGGAACTTCACGACAGGCCAAATGCCCGCCATCGGCAACTTCTATGAAGAAGTCACCGACTTCAAAATGCCCGCGATTCGTCGTGATGGCAGCAATCGGCCTGTATCGCCGGATCGCGTTCAGCCGGTGCCATCGGACGGAGAGCCGGGCGCACCTGCGCCTGAGAAGAACGTCGCCGCGCCAGACAGCGCGAGCGCCACAGCCGAGCCGGAGCCAAGCGCAGCGGAGCAGATGCTGCAGCGCGCGCCCACGAGCTACATCTGGAATCAGATCTACTCGCTGTGGTTCTTCGGGGTCAATTTCATCCTCTCGGTGATCATCACCCGCGGACTCAGCCCGAAAGAGTTCGCGGTGTACTCGATACTTTCGACCATCGTAAGCGTGCTTCTCTTCCTCTTCGCCTTTGGATTCGAGGATGTGGCGACGGTATTCTTGCCCCGTGTCTTTTCGCTGCGGGGGCAGGGCGCGGCGGGCAAGCTCGTGCGCCGCCTGACGATTTGGCGAGTGGTGGTCATGTGTGGCGTCGGGGTGCTCGTCGCCGTTGGTCTGTCGAGCGCCGTGCCAGCGGTCCAGAGTGTCGGCTTGTTCCCAAAGCATTTCGATCAGTCGGTCGCTGGCTTCATGGGGCTGCGTCCGCTGCTCATGGGGGCGTATCTTGCCGGAAGCAGTGTCGTCGCGTTGCAGACCGCGTTCTTCGTGGCGCTGCTGAAGTCGCGCATCACGCTGATTATCGGCGGCATCTCGCAACTAGTGATTGTGCTGCTGACGCTGCCCCTGTTGCGGATCGGCTTTGGTATAGACGGTATTTTCGGCGTGCAAGCGGTGGTAGCCTGGGTGACGGCAGCCATCTACATGATAGAGTTGGTGCCGTTCTTGCGCGCGCGCGCTACCGCAACCGCGCCTGTCGCCGAGCGGGGCGAGATGGGCAAGCTGATGTTCAACGCGTGGCTCACGAATGTCACTAACGGCGCGCTGGGCAAGCAGATGGACATCATGTTGATGGCGTTCTTCGCCATTAGCCTTGTCAATATCGCCGATTACAACCTTGCCTATCAACTCGGCAGCATCGTCAGCGTCATCCTGATTTCAGGACTCGGCGGCGTGGGCATGGCCTCGATGTCTGCCGCGCTGGCGGCGGGCGGACGATCGCGGCTGGCCTCCATGTGGAGCGCCTCGCTCATGCTGCAAATCTTGCTGGCGGTGCCGTTGCAGATTGCCTGTTTCGTATTGGCCGATCAGGTGATTGTCGTGGTGTACGGCCCTCAATACGCGGGCGCGGCATCACTGTTGCGCATCTACCTCGCGTTCTCGATTGTTGGACGCTTCATCGGCGGCGGCGCCAACCAGAGCGCGCTCTATGTGATTGGTCGCCAGCGCGCGGTACTGTTTGCCAGATGGGCGGGCCTGATCATCAACGTGCTGCTCGATGTGATCTTCATTCAGGTCTATGGTCCGGCGGGCGCGCTTTTCGCGACGGGCTTCTCGCAGGCCTGGGTGGGCATCATCGAGTATCTTGCGTTGCGCCCGCACATTCCGCTGAAATTTCCAGGCGACTTCGCACTGCGCCTCACCTTCATCACGTGCGTGCCTGCGATCGTGCTGCTGTGGTGGACGCCTGAAGGGTTTTTCGGGCTGGTCGCGCGCAGTATCGTCTTTACGGTGCTGTTTGCCATTGGCCTTGTCACGATCAAGTTGGGCAATGCCGACGATCTCACCGACATGATCAATGCCAATCCGAAACTGCGCAAGATGGTCAGCGCCGTGGCTAACAGATTGCCCGCCGCGTTGACTGGGCGCGGCCGCACCAGGGTGGCGTCGAGTGTGGGCTGATCGAGTTGAATTGGTTGCGGTGCAGGTGAAAGGGTGGCATGTCGTGCAGGTTCCCGGTAACACGCCGCGCGCGGGCTGGCGCATTGGCATCGACGCGGTGTGGGCCGAGGGCAACCCGTCTGGCACGGGTATGTACACGTCCGAGTTGATTCGCGCCCTCGTTCGTACTGACCCGCATAACACGTACTACATCTACTTTCGTGATCCCGAAGCCGCCGAGGCGAATCTTCGCGTCTTCGAGGCGCCGAATCTCGTGAAACGCGTTGTCAAGGGGTCGCCACGCAACCTGCGCAACCAATTGCTGGCGCGCCACCTGAGCCGCGACCGCATCGATCTGTTCCACTCCACCGGATTTTACCTGCCCTATCTGTGGCGTGGCCGCAAGGTGGTCACGTTCCACGATGCCAACTTCGTCCGCTTTCAGCAGTTCTGGTGGCGACCCGGCGCCCGATTCAGCTACCTGACACTACGCGCCCAGACGCCTCTGTCGTCTGCGCAGAGCCGATTCGTCGTGACGGTCTCACATACGGCGGCGCGTGATATCGCCCAGTATCTGCACGTGCCCGACAAGAAGTTGCGGGTCATCTATCCCGGCGTGCGCACGGACCTCGATCCCAATCCGCCGCACGAGGCCGTTGCCGCGACGCTCGCCCGCTACACCTTGGAACGCGGTCGCTACCTGCTGTATGTTGGCGTGTTGGCGCCCCACAAGAATCTCGAACGGCTGGTGAAAGCATTTGCCGCCTCGCGAGACGAGTCTGCTGAGACAACGGTGTTGGGCCAGAGCGGGCCGTTCAAGTTTGTGCTGGCGGGCAAGTCTGACGGTCCCTATGCGAACGAGGACATCCGGCCGTTGGTGAAGTCGCTCGGCTGCGATGACGTCGTCGTGTTCACTGGCTACGTGAGCAACGAGGAGCTGAACCACCTCTATGTGGCGGCGCGGGCGGTCGCGCAGATTTCAGAGGCGGAGGGATTCGGCCTGCCAGTGCTGGAGGCGATGGCGTGTGGCGCTCCGGTGATCGTTTCAGACGCGACGGCCACGGCGGAGGCTGCGGGCGATGCCGCGTTGCTGGTCTCCCCAACTGACGTCGAGCGGATCGCCGAGGCCATTGCGCATGTGCGCGACGACGATGCCAGTTGGCAGAATCTCCGGCAACGTGGCCTGGAACGCGCCCGCCACTTCACCTGGGACGAAGCTGCCCGGCACATGCTGCGGCTGTATGAAGAGGCGATCATCGGCGTTCCAGAGCGGTAACCCGATGCGCCCGAGCGAAACGGCAACCATCAGACGAGGTTGCTCGCGCTGACTTTGTGGTACGTGCTGTATCGGCATGGCTGGCGATGGCTGGCGATGGCTGGCGATGGCTGGCAATGGCTGGCAATGGCTGGCAATAGCTGGCAATAGCTGGCAATAGCTTGCGTATTCGGCTGCGCGCATGGCACAATGGCACCAATCCAACCCCGGCACTCCTCATGCGCGGGCACGAGAGCGGCGACTCAGCGAAAGCGAGCGATGACCATGCGCAACGTGCGGCCACCAGCGGCATCCGCGCGCGCGCGGTCCGGGCGCATCGGCGATAGACCGGTGCCCGAAATCGAAGAGACAGTCGCCGCGGGCATGCGGGATGAGTTGCAGGCGCTCGCGGCTGGCGCGCTGCACATGACGGTGTACGATCTGCTGGCGCACGCCTATAATCGCGTCGCCATTCAATACTACCGCGACAAGGGCGACGAACTGCTCAGAGACCTTCAGCCTTATCCTCCAACAATGTTCGCGCCGACGCTGCCCCCAGGGTTGCGACGTGATGTGGTGAATGCGTTGCTGTCTGACGCCGCCCGTGCGCTCTCCACCTTCTTCGGATTCGCCGAGATGAACTTCATCCTGCTCGACCACGAGCACGCTGTCTATCGGCTGGGTATGCGCGAGGGGCCATATTTTCCGCATTTCCAGCCCGGCGTCTACACCCAGCCGTTTGCGACTGGACTGCTCGGCCAGTGCCATCTTGGCCGCTGTACCGTGTTGGAAAACGACGTCAGCGCATCGGACGCCTATATAAGCAACGACCCCGCGGTACGCTCGGAGTTATGCGTTCCGGTGGTTGAGGGCGACGACGTGCTCGCCATTATCGACTCTGGCGCGTACACGGTGGATGCCTTCACCGACGCGCATGTCTCGTTCATCGAGGATTTTGCCCGTTATCTGGCCCCTGCCATCTCCGATCCGCTCGCCTTTTTGCAGTCCTGGCGGCCCGGCCTCGTCCACGGCACCAGCACGCTGGCACCCCTGGCGCAGTCGCTCAATTTTCTCTATGTCTGGCACGAGGAGTGGCGCTCGCGCTTCGCCCAGCTTTATACCGAGGCGGCGCAGCGAAATGCCGAGCTGATGGCGCTGGCCGACCTGAGCGCGACGCTGAGCACATCGCTACGACTCGACACCATTCTGGCGACGACGGTAGCAAAGGTGGCGGAGTTACTCTCGTGCCAGGTGAGCTGGATTCTGCTGCCCGACGACGATGGCCTTCTACGTATCCGCGCCCAGCACGGCGGTACGGTAACAAAGGCGGCCGAGTTTGGCGTGGTCCTGGCGGACAGTCCGCAGTCGCGCGTCTTTACCACTGGCGAGCCGCTGATTACTAACTCACTCGACGGTGTGTCTCGCTCTGGATTCGACTGGTCGTTTTGCCGCCGCAACCAGATTGCGCGCTACGCCACCGTACCGCTTCGGGTACGCGAGCGCCCCATCGGTGTGATGAATGTCGGTCGCGTCTCACCGTCCGAGGAACTGACCGAGCAGGACATCCGGCTGCTCTCCACCTTCGCTGGGCAGATTGCGCTGGCGATCGAGAACGCCGAACTGTACGAGCATAGCCGGCTGTTGGGCGCCGCCGAAGAGCGCGCGCGGCTCGCACGTGACCTGCATGACACACTGGCGCAGTCGATGCTGATGATTCTGCGCAACCTCGATGGACTGGAGGCGACCACGCAGAATCTGCCGGAGTCGCTGCTCAACCGGGTGAGCCAGGCGCGCGCGCTGGCACGCCAGAGCCTCGACGATGCCCGGCGCTCGGTCTGGAATCTTCAGGCGGCCGCGCTCGAACACGCTACTTTCCGCGAGGCGTTGGAGCAGTACATCGCCACCTGGAGCGCCCAGGCGGGCGTGCGCGCCAAATTCGAGCGTAAGGGCCAGCCCTCGCCGCTTACTCCACATATCGAGAGCGAGTTGCTGCTCATCACGCGCGAGGCGCTACAGAACGTCGCGCGCCATGCCGCCGCCACCTCAGTCACTATCACGCTGCAGTATGGCGCCGCGGGTCTGCGGTTGCTGATCAGCGACGACGGCAAGGGGTTCGACGCCCAGGCGCGAGAAGATAGGCCTGACGATCGGGTCGGGCGCATGGCCCCTGGTGTCGGTGTCGGCGCGCCACACCTAGAAGATCAGTATGATCTCCAGTCTGGGATGGGCCTGCGTGGCATGCGGGAGCGCGCGCGGCTGTTCGGTGGGCTGGTGCAGATTGAAAGCGCGCCTGGCTGGGGCACGCGCATCGCCATCACTGTCCCGCGCACGTCGCTCGAACAGACGTCGGCGCGGATGCCACGCGCCATGCTCAACGCCGCCGATGTCGTGGTTGGGGAACGCCAAGGTGTGGACGCCTTTGACACAATGAGCGGCGCTTCTGCACTATCAATGCCGCTCGAAGATGCCCCGCACGAGCCCGCAACTGACGGGGCGGCCGTCGCTGGCGCGAATGCCGAGGTGCGGGCTGGCGAGCGCGCTATTACCGTGCTGCTGGCCGACGACCATCCGGCGCTGCGCGAAGGATTGCGGCAGGCGCTCGACGCCATTCCCGGCATTCAGGTGGTAGGAGCGGCATCCACCGTGCGCGAGGCCAGAGAACTTATGAGCATGCACCAGCCCGACGTGATGCTGCTCGATATGCGCCTGCCCGACGACGATAGCCTGGCGCTCTTGCGTGAGACGCGCCCGGAAGCCACCGCGACCCAGGTGGTCATGTTCACGGCGTATAACGACGATGCGCATGTGGTAGCGGCATTGCAGGCGGGCGCAACTGGCTACCTGAGCAAAGATATCGCAACCCCTCACCTGATCGCCGCTATTCGTGCCGCCGCATCAGGACGGCGTGTCTTCTCGCCCGATATTGCAGCGCGTCTTCGGGGACGCGAGGGGCTGCTGGTGAATCTACAGGCGGGGCGGCTGACCCCACGCGAACGCGAGATTCTGGCGATGCTGGCGGAGGGTCTGCGGTATCGCGCCATCGCGCAGCGACTTTGTGTCACCGAGGCGACGGTCAAGTTCCACGTGCTCAACCTGTACCAGAAGTTGCAGTCATCTTCACGCGTCGAGGCCCTGAATCAGGCTCGCCAGTGGGGATTGCTCAAGTAGCCGTAACTCTGCCAAACCTCACCAAAAAGCCAGGTATCCGCTCCCTCAAACCTCTCCACACGGTTAGCTTAGTCGCCCTGTGTACGCCCGTATACTGCCTGCAAAATACTTGAGTTCGCGCCCTTCCCGCCGCACTGGTTCGCGGTGCTGATGTGGTGGCGAGAAGCGCCCAAGAATTGGAGGTAGTAGCGCGTTTGTCCGGTCAATCACCACCGGCGCAGCCCCTTCTCTGGTGACGTTCCGAGTCGAGAAACACGCTCAGCATGTTCTCGCGCAGCAGGAGGATGACCACGATGTCAGCCGACGTGAACGCGGATGCCAATCTGCACGATGTGAAGCGCCTGCACGAGTTGGGCTACGCCCAGGAACTCCGCCGCAGGATGAGCACGTTCTCCAACTTCGCTGTCTCATTCACCATCATCTCCATCCTTTCCGGATGCCTGACGCTGTATCTCTTCGGCATGAATACCGGCGGCCCGATCGTCATGAGCATCGGCTGGCCGTTCGTCGGCATCATGGTGCTGTTCGTCGGCATGGCGATGGCCGAGGTGTGTTCGAGCTATCCTACCGCTGGTGGCCTCTATTACTGGTCAGCCAAGCTGGCCCCGCCCCGCTCAGCGCCCGCTTGGAGT
>DAHUXT010000142.1 GCA_027307065.1 Ktedonobacteria bacterium | reverse complement strand
GCCGTGGGCACGGTCTATCTGTACTTTGCGAACAAGCACGAGATCCTGGTCGACGTCTGCCTGAACTTGAATGAATACATTGCCCAGGTAATCAGATCGCCCGAGATTCTGGCGTTGCCGCTGCGTCAGATGCCGCGGGCGATCATCGAGGCGTCGTTCAAGACCTCTCGTGAGAATATGCGGTTCATGACCTACTTTCAGGTCGAGGCGCAATCACCCGCCGAGGCCGATCGGATGCGGGATGCCAAGCAGCAGATCGCCGACGCGCTAGAGGCCTACTTCGAGCAGTTGATTGCGCAGAGACAATTACCGCCGTTCGACACCGCCGCCTATGCCGAACTGCTCAATGACCTCGTCAGTTCCACGCTGCAGCAATGCTTCGCCATCGAACACGGCGAGCGCGAGGACTTTTACCGCGAAGGCGTCATCGAGCTGATCGAGCGACTGTTCTTTGGACCTCCGCTCGTGGAAGCCGGAGTGACAGAGCGACAGACAGCAGCGTCGCCAGTAGCATATAACAGCTAACAACAGCGAACGGCGCCTCGCTGACGCGTCCCACGCAGATCCAATAGATTCAACCGACTGTACCAGCCAGTATTGACGATCACCAGGAGTAATGAGTGACGTTCATTCACTGATGAATGAGTCTCATTCAGAGCGGTTCGGATGCAAGGATAGGAGGATGTTTTCGCTGGCAACCGCAACCATCTCACGCGTAGTAGTGAATGAACGTCATTCAATTCAGGCATCCACGGCAGTCGTTTCGCAACAATTATTTGAGCTCAGATGAGCTCTGGCACCCTGAGAAAGGACCATCATAATGCTTGCTATGCTTGGCCGAGCGCTCTATCGCGCTCGCTGGTTCGCGCTTCTTGCGGGGTTCGTCGTCGTGCTCGGCGCTGCGCTCTTTGGTTCTGGACTCTTCCCGCTGCTCAAAGGGGGTGGCTTCGCGGACCCCAACAGCCAATCCGCCAAGGCGCAGGAACTGCTCGACCGGCAACTGGGCGGCTCAACCGCCGATATCGTTATCCTGATGCGCAGCGATACCCTCGCGGCCACCGATGCCGCCTTCGCGCAGACGGCGAGCCAACTGCTCGATCCGCTGCGTTCAAAGCCGGGGGTAGCCTCCGTGACGTCGTATTACTCGACGCATAGCGCGCGCTTTCTCTCGCGCGATGGTCACGAGACGTTCGCCATCGTGCAACTGGCCTCTACTGATCAGACGCTGAAAGACAAGCAATACAAGGCGCTCTTACCATTCATCCGCTCAGCCGCGCCATCGCTTCAGGTGAGTGTCGGCGGCGCGCTGGCCGTCAACGCGGCGGTAAACGCGCAGGTCAGCGCCGATCTGGAGCGCGCCGAGATGATTACCTTCCCGGTGGTTGGCGTGCTGCTCTTTCTCGTCTTCGCCGGACTGGTGGCGGCGGGTCTGCCGCTGTTGATTGGCGGCATCGCCATCGTCGGCGCGTTCGCCTTTCTGCACTTTTTGACGGGCCTCACCGATATCTCGATCTTCGCGATCAACGTGGTGACGGTGCTTGGCCTGGGGCTGGCGATTGACTACGCGCTCTTCATCGTCACCCGCTTCCGCGAGGAGCTTGCGCTCAACGGTGGGGATAGCCGCGCCGCGCTGGAACGCACACTGACCACGGCGGGGCGCACCGTGCTCTTCTCCGGTCTGACGGTCAGCGTAAGCCTGCTCGGCCTGCTGCTCTTCCCGGAGGGATTCCTGCGGAGTATGGGTCTGGGCGCGATTGGCGCCGTAGTGGTGGCGATGGTGGCCGCGTTGACGATTCTGCCCGCGCTGCTGGCGGTGCTGGGGCGCCGGGTCAACGCGCTCTCGCTCCAGCGGCTCTTCCGCCAGGTCACGCCAGTTGGGCGCAGCGCCGAGTCACGTGGCGCGTGGTATCGTCTCTCCGGATTCGTCATGCGCTTCCCGATTCCGGTGGCACTGGTGGCACTGGCGATACTGGTGACGCTTGGCCTGCCGTTCCTGCGCGCCTCGTTCTCGACGCCTGATTACCGGGTGCTGCCCGCTGGCCAGGAATCGCGGGTCGTCTCGGAGCGACTCTCCCAGGACTTCGCGCGCCAGGGTGCCTCTGAGATCTTGATCGCCATTCGGACCTCGGGCGACGCGCTCTCCGCCGACAATCTCGCGGCGTTGCAGACCTATGTCGGACAGATCGCGGCGATGCCAAACGTGATTGCGGTGCAGAGCCTGGTCACGGTTGATCCCTCGCTGACCCTCGCCGACTATCAGCAGTTATATGCCCAGCCCAGCGCGAATCCGCAACTGACGAGTGTCGCCTCCCAACTGGTGCATGGTGACGCGACCAAGGTGGTTGTCGAGCTGCAATCCGCCGAGTTCTCCAGCGCGACAGTGGCCGCGACCCAGCACATTCGCGCGCTGCACGCTCCAGCGGGGATGCGACCGCTGGTGGCGGGCGAGACAGCGTATCAGATGGATCTCTTCAGCAATTTGCGCGCGACTCTGCCCTATGCGCTGTTGGTCATCGCGCTGGCAATCTTTGTGCTACTGTTCCTGATGACGGGCTCTGTCATCATGCCACTGAAGGCGATTGCGCTCAACACGCTGTCGCTCTCGGCGACGTTCGGCGCGCTGGTTTGGATCTTCCAGGATGGGCACTTCACGCAGATCCTCAACTTTCAATCCAATGGCAGCATCGATGGCACGCAGACGATTCTGATTTTCGCGCTGGCCTTCGGTCTCTCGATGGACTATGAGGTTTTCCTGCTCTCGCGCATCAAGGAGCGGTTTGACGCGACCGGAAACAATCGCGCGGCGGTGGCCTCTGGTCTGCAACGCACCGGCTGGCTGATCACCAGCGCGGCGATGCTGCTGGCGGTGGTGCTGGCGGCGTTTAGCACCTCGCGCATCATCTTCATTCAGCAGATCGGCGTTGGGCTGGCTATCGCGGTGATTGTCGACGCCACCCTGGTGCGCGCCCTGCTGGTCCCAGCGACGATGCGCCTGCTCGGGCGCTGGAACTGGTGGGCGCCCGCGCCCCTGCGCGCACTATGGCGGCGCGTTGGGCTGAGCGAGAGCGAAGGCGCGGCTGCTCCCACGTATGCGCCCTCAACCGGGCGTGATGAGGCACGCGATCTCGTCGAGCCGTCGCGGGTGTAGGGCGAGCGTACGTCGTGTCTCAACCAGAGCATTGCCGCTCTATCTGGCCTCCGCAACAGGCGGTCAGGTGGGGCGGCTCCTTGTGCTCATCGTGCTCATGTTCATGCACCCGCTCGCCCCTCGCGTGATGTCCATCCCGTCGTGCCTGTTACTGCGGGAGCGGGTGTCGCTCCTGCTCGCGCCGCTGGTTCCGGTGAACGGCTAGAGCCGCGAGGCCAGCATCAGCTGTGTCCCATGCTCCGCTGATCGTTCCACCTTGCCCGCGACCCCCAGGATACGCGACATCGCCAGCGCGGGCATCCCCAACGCTGCAATCTGCGGCGGCGGTGACTATACTAGAGAGTAGAAGGGCCATCGCGGTTACACAGGCAGACAAGAGCCGGAGTGCCACCCTTCTGAGAGGAGGCCATCATGGCCGCCAGGAGTGCTGGACATGAACGTGAACGTGAACGAGGCCGTGCCAGCAGCATTCGGCGTGCGGTGAGCATCCGACAAGCCTTGGAGGCCGATCTGGAGCAGGTGCTCGCGCTCTATCACGAGTTCCACGAATTCCACGTGCGCGGTGTGCCAGAGCGGCTCATTGTGCCCACGCCTTATGACGATGAGGCAGCGCGCGCAACACTCGTCACCCTCCTGCACAGCGATGACGCGGCCCTCTTCGTCGCCGATGACCACGAGCGGCTGCTGGGTCTTGCCGAGGTGTATCTGCGGCGCGATCCGTCCCATCCCGCCACGATCTCATATGTTTACGGGCACCTCCAAAGCCTGATCGTAACTGCGCCGCGACGACGCCTCGGCCTGGGCCAGCGATTGGTTGCGGCGGCCGAAGCATGGTCGCTGGCACACGGCGCGACCGAGATGCGGCTCTCATGCTGGGAGTTCGCCGATGGCCCGCTCACGTTTTACGAGACCCTTGGCTACCACACGATGAAGCGCACTCTGGCGCGTCCGCTCGCGTGATGCCGCGGCTTAGTCTGTATCAGTCGCCTCTCGCCCCACCGATGCCGACGATGCCGAATTGCCCGGCAGCGACGCCATCGAGGCCAACATCCGGAGGAGCGACACGAGCGGCATTGGGGATGTCCGTGAGCGCGCAAGCAGCTTGGGCGACCCAAGCCGTATCAAGGTCATGCCAACTTCGCCTTTCCGCCAATGCGCCGCGCGCGACGTCACATACGCGACGCTCATTCTATGCCTCCTGCGCCTCTTCGAAGAAGTTCACCACCATACACACCGGCGATAGGCCAAGGATAACAGCGAGATGCGGCTCGCCATCAGAACGACTCGCGCAGAAATCTGGCGGAAGGCTCAGGCATGAGGCGGGTACAATATCCGGGTGACGAGCCGCACTGAGGCGCTCGTGGATTCCCTGGATCAAGAGGTGACCATGTTCGAGAACGTGCCCGCGCTTCCCGCTACCAGCCAGGAGTTTGGCCATTGGACCTGGGAGCAGATCGCGCCGTATTACGACGATCTGGCGTCGCGCCCACTCAGCGCCGAGACCATCAACACCTGGCTTGAAGACTGGACGAGCCTCGGATCGCTGGTGGATGAGCTGAACACCTGGTACAGCATCGCAACGACCGTCAACACCGCCGATACCGAGACACAGCAGCGCTATACCGCCTTCCTCGACACCATTCAGCCACAGGCAGCCAACGCCGAGCAGCGCGTCAAGGAACATCTGCTGGCCAGTGGACTGGAGCCAGCGGGATTCGCGATGCCGCTACGCAAGCTACGCACCGACGCCGCGCTCTACCGTGAGGCGAACACGCCCTTGCTGGCCGACCTGCGCAAACTGAGCATCGAATACGACACCATCGCCGGCGCGCGAACGGTGCAGTGGGACGGCGAAGAAGTGCCGCTCTCACGTGTGCGTCCTGCCCTCCAGGATCCCGACCGCGACCGCCGCGAGCGCGCCTGGCGCACCATGCGAGCACGAGTCATCCAGGATACGCCGCCACTGGCCGACCTCTGGCGACGTATGATGGCACTGCGCGCGCAGGTCGCCGCCAACGCCGGATTCCCCGACTACCGCGCCTATCGCTGGCAGCAGTTTTATCGCTACGACTATACCCCCGACGACACCAAGCGCTTCCACGACGCTATCGCCGAGGTGATCGTCCCGGTGGTGGCGCGGCTGAATGAGCGCCGCCGCCAGCAACTGGGCGTGCCAACGCTGCGTCCGTGGGATGTGGATGTTGACCCGACGGGCAAACCCGCGTTGCGTCCCTACGAGACGGTGGAGGAGTTGGAGACGAAGACCAGCGCCATCTTCAGCCAGGTAGACCCGCAGTTTGGCCGCTACTTCGAGACGATGCGCGCCGAGAACCTGCTCGATCTCGACAGCCGCAAGAATAAGGCGCCCGGAGGCTATTCGCTCGGCTATAACGTCATCCGCAAGCCCTTCATCTACATGAACGGGGCAGGCACGCACGACGACGTGCAGACGCTGCTGCATGAGGGTGGCCACGCGTTCAACACGTTCGAGATGGCGGCGCTTCCCTATCTGCAACAGCGGCAGGAGGAGCGGCTGCCCATCGAGTTTGCTGAAGTCGCGTCGATGGGGATGGAACTGCTGGCGTCGCCGTATCTGACCGCGAACTATGGCGGCTTCTATACGGAGGCGCAGGCGGCGCGGGCGCGCTCAGAAAACCTGGCTGATGTGCTCTCTGGCTGGCTGCACATCGCGATGATCGACGCGCTGCAAGACTGGATGTACGAGCACCAGGACGAGGCCGCGGACATCGAGCGCTGTGATGACTATTGGGTGACACTGGTGGATCGCTTCCGGCCGGAGTGGGACTGGAGCGGTTTGGAGCAGGAGAAACGGACGTTCTGGCACAGCCAGCTGCATGTCTTCCAGGAGCCGCTCTACTACATCGAATACGGCATCGCGCAGTTGGGCGCGGTGCAGCTCTGGGCGAACGCGATTCGCGATCAGGCGGGCGCGGTGGCAGCCTACCGGCATGCACTTACACTCGGTGGCACGGTCTCGCTGCCGGAGCTTTACCAGGCGGCGGGCATTCGCTTCGCCTTCGACGCCGAAACGCTGCAGATGGCGGTCACGCTGATCGAGAGTACCCTCGCAGAGCTAGAGCCGCTGGCGCTGGAAGGGTAGCGGAAACTCTCCCGGACCTCATCCCCTATCCCCTTCTCCCACAGGAGAAGGGGAACCAGCATGCGGCTCGCGAAGCCACCCCTACCAAGGGGGAGGGCCTGGGTGGGCGAAGCCGCTCCTAGCGAGCGAATCGCTGGGTTGGTGCCCCTCCCCGCGTCGAGGGCTGCCGCACGAAGCGGCAGCAGCCCAACGGCGGGGCTAGGGGGAGAGGTTCGTCCTACGCGACCGAGCGCAGGCCGAAGGCGCGGGCGACGATGGGCGCCAGTTCTTCCCACTCGATGCTGGTCTGGCGGCCCTGATCGAACTCCGCCATCAGCCAGTCGTAGACCTCGCGCAGCCGGGGATCATCCTTGGCAACGTCGAGGCCGAGCCGCTGGCGCAACACGAAGACCAACCCGGCGACGCCGCTATCCTTGGTCAGCGAGACCTCCAGGGGGCGCTCAAGCAGCTCTGGCACGTTGAATGGGGCATACATCCACCAAAACTTGTTCAGGCCGTCGGCGTGGACCCCGGCGCGGGTGCGATGAGCGTCGCGCCCGTACAGCGGATACTTCGGCGGGATCGGCTCGTTCATGGCGGCATAGAGATCGACCAGGGCGTTGAGCGCGGTGAAGTCGGGCTTCGTCCCGGCGAAGTAGCCCATGCCCAGCAGATGCATCAGCACCCCTTCGAGCGGGGCGTTGCCGGTGCGCTCGCCCTTGCCGAGGCAGGTGCCGTTGATGACGGAGCAGCCAGCGCGGATGGCGGCGAGACAGTTGGCGACGACGAGCCAGGTGTCGTTATGGGGATGGAACTCCAGATCGGACGACTCCAGGCCGAGGTCGCGCAGGGCACGGATCAGCTGGGGGACGCTGCGCGGCAGGGCGATGTCGTCATAGGGCAGGCCGAGGCCCATGGTGTCGCAGACGCGAAACTTGGGGCGCAGCGCCTCGCCATAGGGCGCGCACATCTCCATCACCGACTCGATGAATGGCCGCATGAAGTCCATCGGCGCGCGGGTGGCGTCTTCAAGATGTAGCCGGGGACGGATTCCGGCATCGAGCGCGGTCTGGACAGCGGCGAGATACGTCTGCGCGGCCTGGTTGCGGCCGCCAGGGGTGAATTTGTGGAAGGTGTGGTAATCGGAGGCGGAGGCGAGCATGCCCGTCTCGCGCACGCCGAGGCTCTGAATCAGCCTGACATCGCTAGCGGTGGCGCGAATCCATGTGGTCGGCTCGATGGGAGCGCCGCCGTGGTAGCGTTCGAGCGCGCCTTCGAGCGCGGCTCTATCCGAGGGACGATAGACGAAAAACTCGGCCTGGCGAATGGCGCCGGAGGCGCCGGTGAAGCGGCACTGGATGTCGTAGATGGCGAGGCTCTGCTCGGTGGTCAGTGGCAGGCCGCCCTGCTGGCCGTCGCGGTGAGTGGTCTCGGTGGTCCAGGCGTCGGCGGGCAGAGTGCCGGGGCGCTCGGTCCAGATGTAGACGGGGAAGCCGTCACGGGGGAAGTCTTCGAGAAAGTATTCGGGTTCGTTCGGCTCGGGAATCGTCGACATAACGCCATCTCCCTTCGGCGACTGCGCCATTGCAATCAATATAAATCAATAATAATTACCGTAGAGCAAATAATCAAGGGGCAGTTTGTTGATTTATGTTGAGTGCTGGCGACGAGGAGCGTCTACACAGTGAGGCATCCTGGTTCCATGAGAACTCGCGCTACAACGCGCGGTCATGACATCACCGCCACGTTCGTGCGGTGGCTCGGCCTGCGCGGCCTCCTCAATCGCGGCTATGTGCTCACCTCAGGCCTCTACTTTGTGGTCATTGCCCACCTGTCCGCCTCCCAGCTCGTCTGGCTGGGCACCGGGATGTCGCTCGCTCTGCTGTTCGCGGACATCCCCGCTGGTGTCCTGGCCGATTCCATTAGCCGCAAGTGGACACTGGTGATTGGGCAGCTCCTGCTGGCAACCGCGATGGTGCTGACCGGCCTCGTAACAACATTCTCACTACTGGTGCTGAGCCAGGTTGTGTGGGGATTGGGTTGGGCGTTCTTGAACGGCGCGGATGTCGCCTGGCTCAATGATGAGTTGAACGACCCCCACCGGATCGCCCGTGTCCTGACGGCGAGCGCTCGCTGAGGCGTGGCCGGCAGAGCAGTTGGGATGCTCACGTTTGGGCTGCTGGGCTGGGCAACCAATCTGGCAACCGCGATCATCGTTGCCGGTGTCGCGATGGCCTTGCTCGCTATCTTTGTCGCTGTACGGTTCACCGAACGTAACTTCACGCCCAAGCGCGTGCAGCGATGGGAGACGGCGCTGGAAATCTTCCGGCGGGGTATCAGCCTGGCGCGCCGCGATCAGGAAATACTCCTGGTCTTCGTCGCGACGCTGGCGCTCAACAGCGCGACCATGGTCGCCTGGTTGTTCCCCAGACAGCTCATCAATCTGGGCTTTCCCAGTAATCCGATCCTGTGGTACACGTCAATCGGTATTCTCTCCGCCGCGCTGGGCGTGGTGGCGCTCTCCATCGTCGAGGCGCGCATCGACGGTGTGGGCGTGGCCCGCCGCTATTATGCGTTTGCCTGCCTCATCGGGGTACTCGGGCTGGTAGCGTTGGCAGTTGCCCCCGTTGCTCTCATCGGCGGCGTGGGCGTCCTGCTCCTGAACGGCATTACAGACTCCGTGACGCGGCCAATCAGCGTGGTCTGGGTGAACCGGCGCACGACCAGTGACGTGCGTGCGACCGTGCACTCGTTTCTCTCCCAGGCCGAGTCCATGGGCGAGATCTGTGGCGGATTCTTGCTCGCTGCCCTCGCCCAGGTCCGCGGTATCTCGGTAACGCTGCTGGCCGCGGGGGCAGTGCTGGCGTTGACGGGAATCGTGGTTGCGTGGTCGCGGGCTGATCGCGCCTCGATGCCGCTGATGAATGGAAGGGGCTAGAGTGATATCTACTTCGCATGAGATTGCCGTTGGGCAGACGCGTGCTGGAGCGTCAGCGCCCGACACGGTGGTCGTGAGGAGGAACAGACCGTCGTATAAACGCTACGGCGAATGGGCGTTTGCGTGGGTCAAAAGGGAAATTCGCCGGGGCATTCATGCTCCGGCACGGTTGCCTCACGACAGATCGCCGGGGCAGGTCGTCGCCGCATTCTCCCGTCAGGAGAAGGCACTACCCTGGCAGGCAGATGTCCGGCGCGCAGAGTTCCGGCAGCGTCAGCGTCGAGACGGTGCCATGCGGCAGCGAGATGACGCGGATTGCCGAGTTGTTGGTGTCGGCGACGTAGAGCTTGCCACGGGCGTAGCTCAGGCCGCTCGGCTCGCGGAAGCGCGCTACCAACGGCGGCCCATCCTCGAATCCGGCGGGCGGCTTGCCGCAGAAGCTGCTCAGGTCGCGGGTCGCGGCATCCATCCGGCGCAGCTTGTGGTTATAGGTATCGGCGACGTAGAGCGTTCCGCCACCGGGCGCGCTCATCGGCACCCATGCTACCCCCAGCGGATGTTGCAGCCGCGCCATATCGCCCCGGCCATCGCGGT
>DAHUXT010000141.1 GCA_027307065.1 Ktedonobacteria bacterium | reverse complement strand
GGTGAAAATGGCGACGGGCGAAGAGGTGGACGACGAGGCGCTTGGCGGCGCGGAGATGCATACCCGTGTCTCTGGCCTGGGCGACTATCTCGCCGACGATGATGCCGACGCGATCAGGATCGGACGCGACATCGTGGCGCGACTCAACTGGCGCAAGGACATTCGCGCGCGGCTGCAGCCGCCGGAAGAGCCGCTCTATGATCCTGAAGAACTGCTCGGCATCATCCCCGCTGATCCGCGCCACCCGCTCGATATACGCGAGGTCATTGCGCGGCTGGTAGATGGCTCGCGCTTCGAGGAGTTCAAGGTTGACTTCGGCCCAACACTGGTGACGGGCCACGCCCACATCAACGGCTTCCCGGTAGGCATCCTGGGCAACAACGGCGTGCTCTTCTCCGATTCGGCGATGAAGGCGGCGCAGTTCATCCAACTCTGCAATGTCTCGCGCACGCCGCTGATCTACCTGCAGAACATCACCGGGTTCATGGTTGGCCGCTCCTACGAGGAAGAGGGCATCATCAAGCATGGCGCCAAGATGATCAACGCGGTCGCCAATTCGACGGTGCCACAGTTTACGGTCATCGTCGGTGGCTCGTTTGGCGCGGGCAACTACGCCATGTGCGGGCGTACCTTCGATCCGACGCTGCTCTTTGCCTGGCCGAACAGCCACATCGCGGTGATGGGCGCGGAGCAGGCGGCAGGTGTGCTGGCAATCGTGCAGGAGGATGCGGCGCGGGCGCGTGGGGTCGAGCCGGACCGCGCGCAAATTGAGATGATGCGGCAGGCGGTGCAGCAGAAGTTCGATGTAGAGGCCTCGGCCTACTACGCCACGGCGCGCCTCTGGGATGATGGCATCCTCGATCCACGCGAGACCCGCATGGCGCTGACCGTTGGCCTTTCGATGTCGTATAACCGCGACTGGGTGTCGCAGGGCGCGCCGCGCTACGGCGTCTTTCGGATGTGAGGGAGACGTTGGGCGGTTTCGATGGTTGGATTGCGCGACCACGTTGCGTTGCGGCCCCTCTCGCTTTAGCGGAGGGGGTAGGGGAGAGTCAAGCGATGAGCAGCAGTCTGTATTTCACCGACGAACACGAGATGTTCCGCCAGACAGTGCGGCGCTTCGTGGAACAGGAGATCAATCCCCACGTGGACGAGTGGGAAGAGGCAGGCACCTGGCCCGCCCACGAACTGTTTGCCAAGATGGGACCGCTCGGCTTCCTCGGCCTGACGTATCCCGAGGAGTATGGTGGCCAGGGACTCGATTTCTGGTACACCGCTGTCTTCTGCGAGGAGTTGGCGCGCATCAACTGCGGCGGCGTGCCGATGGGCATCACCGTACATACGGATATGTGTACGCCCGCGCTGGCGCACTTCGGCTCACATGAGTTGAAGCAACAGTTTTTGGAGCCGAGCATCCGTGGCGACATGGTCGGCTGCATCGGCGTGACCGAGCCAGATGCCGGCTCAGATGTGGCGGCGATTCGCACGCGCGCGGTAGCCGATGGCGACGACTGGGTGATCACCGGGCGCAAGCTCTATATCACCAACGGCACCCAGGCCGACTGGGTGTGTCTGCTGGCGCGCACCAGCGACGAGGGCAGCTATCGCGGCATGTCGCTGATCATGGTGCCGACGAAGACGCCGGGCTTTAGTGTCAGTCGCAAGCTGCGCAAGCTGGGCAACTGGTCGAGCGACACCGCCGAACTGGTGTTGGATGAAGTGCGTGTACCCAGAGCCAACACGATTGGCCAGGAGGGCATGGGCTTCATGTTGCAGATGCAGCAGTTCCAGCGCGAGCGGCTGGTCGGCGCGCTGTTGAGCTGTGCCCAGATGGAGCGTATCGTCCGCGACACCATCGCCTATACACGTGAGCGCCAGACGTTCGGGCAGCCGTTGATCAACAACCAGGTCATCCATTTCCGGCTCTGCGAGCTGCTGACCGAGATCGAGCTGCTGCGCCAGTTGAATTACCATTGCGTGCGCATGATGGTCGCTGGCCAGGATGTCACCCGCGAGGCGTCGATGGCGAAGCTCAAGGCTGGGCGGCTCGTTCGCGAGGTGGTTGATAGCTGTCTGCAATACTATGGCGGCATGGGCTACATGGAGGAGACGCCGATTTCGCGCGCCTTCCGCGACTCGCGACTGCTCTCGATTGGCGCGGGCGCCGACGAGATCATGCTGGGCATCATCGCCAAAATCGAGGGCATTCTGCCCGGCAAGCAAAAGTCGCGGTGAGGCGTATTATGCTGCGAATCGGTTCGGCTGAGGGATTCTACGGCGACGATGTGACACGCGCCTTGCCGATGATCGAGGGCGGGCATGTGGATGTCGTCTGCTTTGAGGCGCTCTCGGAGCTGACGCTCGCCATCCTGCGGCGCGACCAGATGCGCGACCCAGCGCGTGGCTACACCCGCGACATCGAGGTGATCGCCGAGCGCATTCTGCCGCTGGCCTATGCGCGCAGGATTCCGCTCATCACTAATGGCGGTGGACTGAACCCGGCGGGCGCGGCGGCGAGTGTCAGCAAGATCGCGCAGCGTCTGGGTTTGCGCGGCCTGAAGGTTGCGACTGTTACCGGCGACGATCTCTTGCCCCGGCTAGGTGACCTGCTGGCGGCTGGTGAGCCGCTGAGTAACATCGAGACGGGCGAGTCGCTGTCACTTGCGGGCACGCCTATTGTCACGGCCAACGCCTATCTGGGCGCTTTTCCGATTGCCGAGGCACTGCGCCAGGGCGCCGACATCGTCATCACCGGGCGGGTGGCTGATCCATGTCTCTATCTCGCGCCGATGCTGCATCGCTTCGACTGGGCGGCGGATGAATGGCAGCGGCTGGCGAGCGGCATCATCTGCGGCCATTTGCTGGAATGCACTGGCCAGGTGGTCGGCGGCAATAGCCTGGCCCTGCTGGATGAGATGTCTCCCGCCGCGTTGGCGCATCCAGGGTATCCCATCGCCGAGGTGGACGAAGATGGCAGTTTCGTCGTCACCAAGACGCCGGACACCGCTGGCCGTGTCAGCGTCACGACGGTGAAGGAGCAGTTGCTCTATGAGATGCACGATCCGGCGGCGTACATCACGCCCGATGTCGTTGCCGACGTGACCATGCTGCGGCTTGCCGATGATGGTCCCGACCGCGTGCGCGTGACGGGTGTCACGGGGCATCCGCGCACCGAGACCCTGAAAGTGAACATCGCCCGGCTGGAGGGCTACAGCCGCGAGTTGCTCTTTCTGCTGGGCTGGCCAGCGGTCTGGCGCAAAGAAGAGCAGTTGCGTGGCATGCTGGCCGAGGCGTGGCAGGGCCTGCCGATCAAGCGCGTCGAGTACTCGCACCCCGGGCTGGATAGCCTCTACGGGCCGCTGGAGCCGCCGCCCGCCGATCCGCTGGAGCTGGTGGTGCGGGTGATGCTCACCGCCGACGATCAAGATACGCTGAAAGCTGCCGTGCGCCGTGCGATGGCGCTTGGCCTCTCAGGTCCGGCGGGGATGTCGGTCTCGGGCACGTCGGTCGGCGCCGATCCGCGCTATCTGCTGGGACTCTGGCCTGCGCTGGTGCGCCGTGAGCTGGTTGAGCCGGGAATCCACATAGATATACGTGAGGTGGAAGGGGACGGAAATGGCTGAACAGCAACCGGCCCGCAGGGTGTACGATCTGGCCTATGGGCGCGCGGGCGACAAGGGCAACATTGCCAATGTCAGCGTGATTGCGCGCTCTGCTGCCGCCTACGCGGAACTGCGCGAGAAGTTGACGGCAGAGCGGGTGAAGGCGCACCTTGGCAGCATCGTGCGTGGCAATGTCGATCGGTACGCGCTGGACAACATCGAGGCGCTGAACTTCGTGCTGTATGATGCGCTCGATGGCGGCGCGACCCGTTCGCTGCGGCTGGATGCGCTCGGCAAATCGCTGGCGGGCGCGGTGTTGTATATGCCGGTTGATCCGGATTGAGTTATCCCGAGGCGCTTCATGGATTTTGAAACCTACCGCCAGGATGTCTTTCGCACGGTTCGCCCGGATATGGCCGAGCGTGAACGGCTGCTGCTCGCCGCGCTAGGCCTCTGTGGCGAGTCGGGCGAGGTGGCCGAGAACGTCAAGAAGCTGATCTTCCATGGGCATCGTATGGACGTCAGCGCGCTCCGTGATGAACTGGGTGATGTGCTGTGGTATTTCGTCTTTCTCTGCGACACGCTGGGTCTGACGGTGGAAGATGTCATGGAGGCCAACGTCGCCAAGCGGCGCAAACGCTATCCCGACGGATTCAGCAGCGAGCGCAGCATCCAGCGCGAAGATACCAAGTAAGCGGGACATATGCCCCACAGGCACGACGAGCCGGGGCATATACGTCGTATGGCATGGCAAAGTATGGCATGGCAAATTTTGGCATAGAGCCATCGAGCAACAGGCAGGTGATGCCCATGAAGCAGTTCGAAACGATCGCGCTCCAGGTGAAGGGACCGGTCGCGCGCGTGCGTCTCAATCGTCCGGAAGTGCGCAACGCGATGAGCTTTGTCATGATCGATGAACTGCTGGCGTGTTTTACCGCGCTGCGGGACGATCCGGTGTATCGGGAGGTGCGCGCGGTGGTGCTCTGCGCTGCTGGCAAGACGTTCTGCGCGGGTGGCGACCTGCGCGATATGACACGTCCGGCGAAGGAGCAGCAGATGGCACTGGCCCGCGTAGATGCGCTGCTGCGCGCCATCAACCAGGCGCCACAGGTGGTGATTGCCCGAGTGCAGGGCGCGGCGCTCGGCGGTGGTCTGGGCCTGGTCTCCGTCTCGGATATCGCCGTCGCGGGCTATAGCGCCAGCTTCGGGCTGCCAGAGGCGCAATTGGGACTCGCACCTGCGATGATCGCGCCGTACGTCCTGGCGCGGCTCGGCTTGACCCGCACCCGCGAGTTGATGCTGACCGGCTCTCGGTTCGACTATTTGGCGGCGCACAGATGGGGGTTGGTGCAGCGTTACTGCGCCGACATCGAACTTGACGCCTGCGTGCGTGTCGTGCTGCGCGAGGTGTTGCGAGCCGCGCCCGAGGCGCTACGTGCCTGCAAGGACCTCCTCTTCACCGTCGCCGCCGGAGGTGATACGCTTGACTACCGTGTCGCGCTGCTTGAGCGGTTGCGTACCGGCGCCGAGGCCCAGCAGGGCGCGCAGGCATTTCTCCAGAAGCAGCCGCCGCCGTGGGTGGTCGAGCAGATCGTTGACTTCGACGACGAAGAAGGCATTGGGACCGTATGAGGCCGACGCACGAAGAACGTCCCACGCGCCTCATTCGCAAACTACTCGTCGCCAATCGTGGCGAGATCGCCTGCCGTGTCATGCGCACCTGCCGCGCCCTGGGTATCGCCACGGTCGCCGTCTTCTCCGATGCCGACGCCAGCGCCCGCCATGTGCGTGAGGCCGATGAAGCAATCCGTATCGGGGAGAGCGCGGCAACCGCCTCGTATCTCGCGATCCGGGCGCTCGTCGCGGCAGCTCAGCGCGCCGGAGCCGACGCCGTCCATCCCGGCTACGGATTCCTCGCGGAAAATGCTGACTTCGCGGACGCCTGTGAAGCGGCTGACCTGACCTTCATCGGCCCATCACCGGAGGTCATTCGCCGGATGGGCAGCAAACGCGAGGCAAAGCGGCTGGCCGTCTCCTTGGGAGTGCCTATCGTGCCTGGCTACGAAGGCGACGATACCTCCGATGCGCGTCTGGTGGCAGCCGCTCGCGAGATCGGCTATCCGGTGATGGTGAAGGCGTCGGCGGGAGGTGGTGGCAAAGGGATGCGGGTGGTCACGCGCGCCGCCGACTTACCCGGTGCGCTAGCGGCTGCCCGGCGCGAGGCGCTCTCGGCGTTCGGCGATGAGACCTTGCTGCTGGAGAAGGCGCTTGTCGAGCCGCGCCACATCGAGATACAGATCTTCGGCGATGTCCACGGCAGCGTCATCGCGCTGGGTGAGCGGGAATGCTCGATTCAGCGCCGCCACCAGAAGGTGATAGAGGAGACGCCGTCAACCACACTGACCGTGGAGACGCGTGCGCGGATGAGTGAGGCCGCCGTTGCCATTGGACGCTCGCTTGGCTATACCGGCGCGGGCACCGTCGAGTTCATCATGGATCGGGAGGGCGCCTTCTACTTTCTCGAAGTCAACACACGCCTCCAGGTGGAGCATCCCGTCACCGAATTAGTCACCGGACTCGACCTCGTCCGCTGGCAGATACTGGTAGCCGAGGGGCATCCATTGCCGCTGACACAGGAGCAGATAACGTTCACTGGGCATGCGGTTGAGGCGCGCATCTATGCCGAGGATCCGGCAAGCGGCTTTCTGCCACAGGCGGGCGAGGTTGTATTGTGGCGGCCGCCGGAAGGCGATGGCGTGCGGGTGGATGCGGGCGTGGCGACAGGCGATAGCATCTCCCCCTACTATGACCCGATGGTGGCCAAGGTCTGCGCCCATGGCGCAACCCGCGACGAGGCGCTCCGCCGTCTGGATGCCGCGCTCCAGCGGACCGTGCTCTTCGGTGTTCGCAGCAATCTGGACTATGTGCGGCATGTACTTCTGCACCCAGACCACCGCGCCGGACGGATAAGCACCGCGTTTCTGGAACAGCGCGCCGCCGACCTGCTCTCCCCGGCAACGGATCTGGCAACAGACGATCTCTCGTCCGCGCAACTGGCCGCACTGGCGGTGAGCATGCAACGCCTGGGCGACATATCCGCGCCCGCCACCTGGAGAAACAATCGGGGCCGTCCGCTGCTCGAACAGTACAAGCAGGCGACAGGAATATCATCCTCGGAGATCGTCGTCCAGTTGATCCCGGAGCGTGCGGCCGCATTCAGTGTCACATTTGGCGAAGAGAGCGAGACATACAGTGTCCGGGTGCTGGCGCGTTCCGGGCCGGACATCACGCTGGATATCGCTGGTCATGTGCTGCGAGTGGTGGCGGTAGAAGCGCAGCCAGATATATGGTGGGCGCGTGTGGCGGGCGAGACATTCTGCCTGACGCGCCACTCGCCGTTGCCGTTGCCAGGTGTGTCGCAGGCGAGCAGTGATTCGCTGGCGGCGCCGATGCCGGGGCAGGTGATCAGCGTGCTGGTGGCCGAGGGGCAGACCGTGGCCGCTGGCGATCCGCTGATGATTCTGGAGGCGATGAAGATGGAGCATACCATACGCGCTCCGCACAGCGGCGTCGTCTCTGCCATCCACTATCGCCCGGGCGATCAGGTGCGGGCCGCGGCGGTTGTACTTGATGTGCGCGCCGCGCCGCCACCATTGGCATAGGTAATTTTGTTGAAAGGCGTCGGCCGTTACGCGCAAGTTAGCCGTTGGAACACGCTATCGGCAAGCTCAGCCGTCACCTTCGGCTGCTGCTATCCGTACAACGCTATAAAGCGGGTGTTTTTGGGTGTCTCTGCCAGGCTGGATGAACGGAGGTCGCCGCCATGGATGCTGAGAACAATATCGTCCAAATGTTTCGGAATCGCTCCAAAACCTACGGCAAGCGCATCCGCTGGCGCGAACAGCGCAATGGTGCATGGCAGAAAGCCACCTGGGAGGAAAACCAGGCAATCGTCAATAGCCTGATTGCCGGGCTGGATGCTCTCGGCGCGCGGCGCGGAGACGTGATCGCTATTCTCAGCAACACACGCTGGGAGTGGATGGCTGCCGATTGGGCAATTCTGGGGCTGGGCGCGGCGACGGTGACAGTCTACCCCTCCAACACACCCGCGACCTCCGCCTACATCCTCGGTAACTCGCACGCGCGTTACGTCTTCGCGGAGAATGCGGCGCAGTTCGAAAAGCTTGCGAGCGTTCGCGAGCAGCTCCCTGGGGTGGAGAAGATCATTCTGTTCGAGGGCGCCGAGACGCTGGCAGACAACCCCTGGATGCTCTCGCTCGACGCGCTGCGCGCGCTCAGCAGTCGCTCAGCCGCCGAGGCCGACGCGTTCGCCGCCGAGCGGGCCGCTGCTCTCTCGCCTGATGACCTGGCGACGCTCGTCTATACCTCCGGCACGACAGGCCAGCCCAAGGGCGTCGAACTGCTGCATAGCACCCTGACGGCGCAGTTGAACGGCGTGCGCTCGATGATGGAGACGATCAAGCCGGGCATGGTGGATGTGCTGTTCCTGCCGCTGGCTCATGTCTTTGGGCGTGAGGAGCATCTCTCAGGCCACGATCGCGGCCTCGAAACAGTTGTCGTCTCCTCGTTCGACGACCTGGCGCCTGCCCTGCGCGAGAGCCATCCTGATCTGCTGTTCAGCGTGCCACGTGTCTATGAGAAGGCGTACGCTGCCATCCAGGCACGCGCGGCGGCTGGCTCGCATACGCAGCGGCGCATCTTCAACTGGGCAGTGCGCACCGGACGTGATGTGGTCCAACGACGCGGCAAGGGTAAATCAGTGCCGCTGGGATTGCGCGCGCGCTACCGGCTGGCTGATCGGCTGGTCTTCCGCAAGGTGCGGGCGGCACTCGGCGGCAATGTCAAGTTCTCGATCACCTCGGCCGCGCCACTCGATCTCTCCATTCTGGAGTTCTTCAATGCGGCGGGCGTTCTGCTGCTGGAGGGCTGGGGGATGACCGAGACCAGCGGCGGTTTTACGCTGAACACCGTCAAGGATTACCGCTTTGGCAGCATCGGTCGGCCATTCCCCGGACACCAGCTTCGCATTGCTGGCGATGGCGAGATCCTGGTAAAGGGTCCGTGTGTCACCCGCAGCTACCATGAGAATCCGGAGGCGACAGCGGAAGCGATCGACGGCGAGGGCTGGCTGCACACCGGCGATGTGGGTGAGATCGACGCCGACGGCTACGTCTACATCCGCGACCGCAAGAAGGACCTGATCATCACCGCCTCAGGCAAGAATATCGCGCCGCAGTCGGTGGAGAACACGCTCAAGACGGCGCCGTGTGTCTCGCAGGTGGCCGTCTATGGCGACCGCAAGCCGTATCTGGTGGCGCTCATCACGCTCGATTCGGCGGCGGTGAAGGCGTGGGCAAAGGAGCATGGCATCGCCAACGACGACGTCACGGAGGTCTACACCGACCCACGCTTCCGGACGTATCTCGACGCGGGCATCGCGCGCGCCAATAAGCAGCTTGCCAGCTATGAGACGGTGAAGTATTACGAGGTGCTGCCCGAAGACTTTACGGTCGAGAACGATCTGCTGACGCCCACCCTCAAGATTCGGCGGCGACGCATCTACGCGCGTTACCACGACCTCTACGAGAGCCTCTACCAGCCGACAAAAGCGGAGGCGGCATACTGAGCGGGCGCAGTGGTACAATCGCCTAAGATTGTGGCGTTGTCGTACCACTACTGGCGGAGGCTGAGTGAGGCGTCATGCGAGTCATCGAGACGGTTGATGAGATGCGGGCGGCGCGGCGTGGCTGGGGCGAGCGGCGTGTCGGCCTGGTGCCGACGATGGGTTTTCTGCACGCGGGCCACATCTCGCTGGTGGAGCGTGCGCGCGCCGAAAACGACGTCGTGGTGGTCAGCATCTTCGTCAACCCGGCGCAGTTCGGCGCGGACGAGGATCTCGACCGCTACCCGCGCGACGAGGAGCGCGACGCGGAGATGGCGGAGGAGGCCGGAGTCGACCTTCTGTTCGTCCCGAGCGTAAGCGTGATCTATCCGGACGGCTTCGGTACCTGGGTCGACGTGACCGAGCCCGGTGGCGAGGCGCGTGCCCGTCCAGGCCACTTTCGAGGCGTGGCGACGGTGTGTCTCAAGCTCTTCAACATCGTCCGCCCCGACGTCGCGTTCTTCGGCCAGAAGGACGTGCACCAGGCCCTGATGCTGCAGCGCATG
>DAHUXT010000140.1 GCA_027307065.1 Ktedonobacteria bacterium | reverse complement strand
ACACTTGCGGCGCTCAATGGCGCTGGCCAGCTATTGCTGGACATCCGCCTAGGCGCGGGAAGACCCAGGAAGGTGGGTGTGGCTTGTGACGACACTGTGTACCGCATCACTTGGTTTGAGTGCTCGACGTGAGGTCCATATGCGTTGCTGTGCATGGTTGTGCATGGCAGAAATAGAACGATGGTTTGGGGCGACGGTATCCCTGCCGTGGCCGCCAGACCAGAAGTAAGGAGATGGGCTATGCGTCCCCGCATTCGCACGCGCATGGCAGTTGGTGGCGTCCTCGTGGCGCTCACCGTGGTTATCGGGTTTGTCGGGTTCGGCATCGCCACGCCCGCGCAGGCTGCGCCGGCGACGGTGGCGGTAAACCCTAACATCACAAGCAAATATATCCTGGCTCAGACTAGCATCGATGGGCCAGCTCTCTGGACGAGCGCGACTGGCACGATCCGCGGCGTGCTCGCCTATGCTGGCACCGACTCGGCCCACCACCTGAACGTGATGACCAGCACGGACGGCCTCAACTACAGCGACAAGCGCATCCTGAACGAGACCTCGTTCGTCCGGCCTGCGCTAGTTCGGTTCGGGAGTGGTACCACCGACAACATCGCGTTGGCCTGGACTGGCACCAACTCCACACACTCGCTGAATGTCATCGTCGGAAGACCTGGGTTCGGATATACCAAGATGACGCTGTGGTACGACCAGAGCTTCACCGCGCCCGCGATCGCGCTCAAGGGTTCCGACCTCTACCTTGCCTGGGCGGGCACGGACACAAACCACTCGCTCAATGTCGCGCACATTGTCTGGCGCGGTGGAATGTATGTGGATCGCAGCGTCACACTATGGAACTTTCATGCTGCGAGTCGGCCGAGCCTGACCTATGATCCGAACGGCGACAGGCTGCTCTTGAGCTGGACGGCGCAGGGCACGAACCGTATCGCCTTCGCCACATCGACCGATGGTGCGCACTTCACTGTACCGTCCTCGTCGCCGCTAGCGGAGTGGAGCTTCAGCGGGCCAAGCATAGTTGGCTTCCCAGTCAATAATATGCCGCGCCACTTCCTGGCCTGGACTGGCACGAACACGGACCGCTCGCTGAATGTCCAATTCACCGAGAGTTTCCCGAGTTGGGGCGACGTGGGTGCTACGAAGAGTACGTTCTGGAAGGAGTGGGCCATGGGTGGTCCGCAACTGGGCTATGTTGGCACGTACAACCGTGTACTTCTCGCCTGGACGGGTACCGATGCAGCACACCACCTCAATCTGGCGGTCGTCTCTGTCGGGCACTAGATCTCCTGGTAGTGAGCGTGTAATGGGAGACGCATGATGCATTCCAGGTGACGGCGCTGGACTGTTGAGTGTAATGGGCCAGCGCCGATTGTCAGACAATCGTGCACCGCATTCTGCCCTGACAGCATCACTGCGATACCGCACGCGATGAGGCAAGGCGGCCGCACGCACTGAGCCAGGGCACTCGTTAGTACGCCAATTTCGCCATGGCGCCGTGTAGCGCATGAGAAAACGCAGGTGAGCAGTTCCAACTCATTGCTTTCGCGTATACGTGCCGCTTTTGCCACCACTCTTCTGCACCAGCCGAACGTTATCGATGACCATCGCGCGGTCGACTGCCTTGCACATATCGTAAATCGTCAAGGCGGCCACGCTGACGGCGGCCAGCGCCTCCATCTCCGCGCCCGTCTTGCCGACAGTGCGTACCGTCGCCGTGATTGTGACCTGAGCTTCGCCCGATGCGTCGGCTTCCTGGAGCGCAAAAGCGAGATCGACACCGGTGAGCAGCAGCGTATGGCACATCGGAATCATCTGCGGCGTTTGTTTAGCCGCCATGACCCCAGCCACCTGCGCCACCGCGAGTACATCGCCCTTGGCGATTGATCCGGCGCGAATAAGCGCGAGTGTCTCAGATCGCATGTGGACGACGCCAGCGGCGGTTGCTTCGCGTGCGGTATCGGCTTTGGCGCTCACGTCGACCATGCGCGCCCGTCCCGCGTCATCGAAATGTGTCAGGCCCATTGCGGATCTATCCTTTCGCCGTCGAATACGGTGCTCAGGTGTGGTTGGCGATGCCAACGAAGTGTACCACCCACGCAGGCCCTAGATGTCATCGGGCCATCTGGCAGAGCCGCTTGCGCGGGCTGGGCGACTGGGTTATACTGGGTTGGAGTGTGCGCTGGGACGCGCGAGGATATAGCGGCCAGGCGACACCGTAGTTGTTATGCCACTCTCATATTGGCTGTTACGTTGGGACACATAGGGGTAATTTGCATGCCAAAGAAGTCTACGGCCGCGCGTCAGGCACAGGCGGCCCGCCGGTCGCAGACAGCTGCGCGGTCTCAGAACGTTGCGTTGGTAAGGGCGCCCAATACGGGCGATGCTCCATCGACAGTCGCTGGCAGCGCTTCGACCGCCGCGCCAGCCTCTACTCCCGCCGCGCGTGCGACATCTGCGGCCGCCGCGCCCACTAAGAGCGCTGCCCGCACCACAACTGCTGCCCGTCCGGCAACGAGCGCCCGCACAGCGGCAAAGCCCGCGCCACGGCCGGCCGCGCCCGCGCAGAGTTCCTTCGCTGCCCGCGAGCAAGAGAAGCGTGTTGCCCGCGCCAAAGAAATGCGCCGGGTTCGCTCGGCCAACGTCGTGACGCCCGAGCACTATCGCTATGTGATCCGCGACCTGCGGATGACGGGCATCCTGGCGGCGCTGATGTTCACGGTGATCAGCGTGCTGCACTTTGTGCTGGGCTAAATGCTGCTCTGCTGCCGATCTTCCAAGAAAAAGGCCGACTCGGAATACACCGAATCGGCCCTCTCTATTTCCGGGCGGCAAATGCGCGCCGATACTACAGACCTTTATGGGTGCCGGCGAGGTTGAGACTCAATGGCTCGCCCTGGCGATGCTCAGCGGGGATCGAGACGCCAAGAATGCGCTCGCCCGCCATGGTATGGCAGCAGGTTCCCCAGTCGGCGAAGAAGCGACAGGTGCAATGCCACTCGCCCTCCTTGAATGCGATGGTGTGCGTATCGTTCTCGCCCCGGAAGGTGGCCTCAAATGCGGTAAACTGCATGCGTTCTGGTTCTTGGGCGTACTGCTTTGCTTTTGCAATCTTACCGATCATGCTGGAGTGCATAGGCGTTACCCTCTTTTCGTGCGTTTTCGCCTGGTTTGCGAGTAGTCTCGCGGTGGCTATGGCCGCCGACAGCGTACTCCCTGCGTTGCAGCGTCCCTGCGCATCGCCGCATCAGGCAAAGAATCTCACGCTAATCAACTATACTGGTGACTTCCATTTGCGGTTCGCTTGGCGATAGGACGCCGCGCAACTCCCCCAGGCCACGACGTCATTTGGTGTACGCGCTACAAAGTTGGCATACATCGCTGGAAACAGTGAATTACCGGTCCAACGCTTTTCGCTACAATAACGAAGGCGCCAGAGGTCTATTCCCCTGGCGCCTTGGCCGTTTCCTTCTCACGCACACACGGAGAGACGCTTGTGCGATCTGCCCGCATCCGGTCTACCACTCGCATATCTGGCCTCCCTCTCAGCAATTCATATCTGGAGAGCGCCGCATCTTCGCGTGTTTCCGTCAGTGTACCACGCCCAAAACGACACGTCCAGTCTTGTGTTTCGTACATTCCATAATACAATGCGAAGAATCGATGCGATCTTGTCATGTCTACGCATCCAGCACGCCGCCGTAACGCTTCCTGTAACGCTGTCGGAACGCCACGGGCGTATGCTGCGAGTGTGAAATATTGCCAGGGGTTTTCTGGCGAGGGAGAGGGAAGTCATGGCAACACTGCTGCAAAGCATGAAACGTATCTGGCCGGCACGCCGCACTGTGGAGACCGCGGTGAGCAAAAGACCAGTCGAGCATCTACGCCAGGTTGCGCCGCCGATTGATATCGCGCCCGATGATCCCATTGTGGCGTACTTCCTCAGCGCCCCCGGCGCCGTCGAAGTCGACAAGCTGCATCTCGACTCGCCCGCGTTGCGCGCGTTACGCACAGCAGGCGTCAAACTGGCCATACCGCTGGTGAGCCAGGGTGAACTGGTCGGGCTGCTCAACCTCGGCCCACGCTTGAGCGAGCAGGATTATTCACCCGACGACCGAGGGCTGCTGAATACACTGGCAACGCAGGCGGCGCCAGCGGTTCGGGTCGCGCAGTTGGTGCGCGAGCAGCAGGCAGAGGCCCGCACGCGTGAACGCATCGATCAAGAGTTGAAGATTGCGCGCATCATTCAGCAGACGTTGCTGCCGCAGGAGTTGCCGCAGCTCAACGGCTGGCAACTTGGCGCGTATTATCAGCCCGCGCGCGCAGTGGGTGGCGACTTCTATGACTTCCTGTCGTTTGAAGATGGGCGCCTTGGGTTGGTCATCGGCGACGTAACCGACAAAGGTGTACCCGCCGCTCTGGTGATGGCCACGACGCGCAGTATGTTGCGCACGGCGGCGCAGCACGGCGACTCCCCTGGCGAGGTGCTCAAAGTTGCCAATAATCTGCTCTTTCCGGATATCCCTCCCAAGATGTTTGTGACGTGCCTGTACGCGATTCTCGATCCTGCTACTGGGCGTCTGCAGTATGCGAACGCGGGCCACGACCTGCCATACCTCTCTCACGATGGTTCCTCGTCAGAACTTCGCGCAACGGGCATGCCGCTTGGCCTGATGCCTGATATGCGCTACGAAGAAAAGGAGATTTGTATGGCTGCGGGCGATACACTGCTCCTCTACAGCGATGGCCTGGTTGAGGCACACAATCCCACACGAGACATGTTCAGCTTCCCGCGTCTGATGTCGCTGGTGGGCCAGTATGGCGACACTGGAGCGTTGATCGAATATCTTCTCAATGAGCTGCGCTCCTTCACGGGTATTGGGTGGGAACAAGAGGACGACGTTACCCTCGTTACCCTACAGCGCACGGGAGATAGCCACATGAGTGATCGTTCTGACGCAAACAATATCCTCGAAGAAGGGTGGCGCGTGCTGGACACCTGGCCCATCCCAAGCGCGCCAGGGAACGAGCGCGACGCGATGAAGCATGTCGAGGCGACCGTGCGCGAGTTGGGCCTGCCGGAGCGCCGCATCGAACGGCTGAAAACCGCTGTAGCCGAGGCAACGATGAATGCCATGGAACACGGTAACCAATATCAGCAAGACAAGCCCGTCGAGGTGACGGTGATGTCGTCGGCGCATCAGGTGGCCGTGCGCATCCGCGATTCTGGAGGCGGCGCGCCAGTGCCTACGCAGGCACAGACGCCAGATCTCGAGGCAAAACTCTCCGAAGAGCAGACGCCGCGAGGTTGGGGCCTCTTCCTTATTCGCAATCTGGTGGATGAAATGCGTGTCAGCAGCGACGACCACCAGCATACCGTCGAGTTGATTATGTCCCGGGAGGAGGAAGATGATGCCAACCAGGGCGCTTGAGGCGCACGTGCGGCACAAGAAACCGCGTGTGGCCGTGATTGATCTACACGGAGAGATCAATGGGTTCGCTGAGGAGACGCTCAACAACGCCTACGCGGAGGCCGAGGGCGAAAGTCCCGATATGATCCTGCTCAACTTCGCCGACGTGGACTATATCAACAGCACTGGCATCGCCCTGATCGTCACGATGCTCGCGCGCGCGCGCAAGTCGCATGTGCGCCTGTATAGCTGTGGACTGAGCGAGCACTACGTCGAGATCTTTAACATTACCCGTCTCGCGGACTTCATGAGTGTCTTTCCGGATGAAGCGACCGCGCTCGCCGATCCGGCGTTCGCCACAGAGGGAAAGTGACAACTCCCCGTCCCTAAAGGGAAGGGGCTTCTACGGTCTTTCACCGATGCTGTGTTGCCCCACAGCCATTCAGATGGTTTCGTTCAACACGGCAGAGGTGGAATGCGCTGCTACCGCTTCGCGACCGAGTACCACGTCCAAAGTACGTCGATGCTTTACCCGTGGGAACGATTGACCACGGAACCGGCAAACACTATTTTGTTGGCAAGGTGCATACAGGCAGTATAGCACTCCAGAGGCTCGCCTGCGGGCGAGGCGGCATTCATCCCCGGCCCTCAAGGGCGGGGCCTTCTGCCGCAAGCGAGGTAAGAAATGGCCACCCAGGACCCGAGCGTGACGGTACATGTCCGCTATGTGACTCCCGCTATCAGCGTCATCGACATCGAAGGCGAAGTGACGGCGTTTGCTGAGACCGTGCTCACAAACGCGTATACCGCCGCCAGCACCAACTCTACCAAGACGATTATTTTGAACTTTGCGGGGCTGGAGTACATGAACAGTAGCGGCATCGGGCTGCTCGTCACGCTGTTGATCCGCATGAACCGGCACAAACAGCGTCTTTTCGCGTTTGGGCTGACCGACCACTACAAGCATATCTTCGAGTTGACGCGGCTCAACGAGGCGATTTTCATCTACGACACCGAGGCGGAGGCGGTTGCCGCGGCGCAGGGCGCATGAACGTTTGCCCCATTCGTCTGTAACGGACATCGGGGAGGGAGCGCGCAATGGATAATCCAGGCACGGCAAGAACGCCGGATGCTCATGGGACGCAGCCACGAGACGCTGCTCACTGGGCACAGCGGGGCACTAACCTGCATGTATCAGATACTCCAGAGCATGCCGTAAATCTGAATGTGGAAGGGCGCAAGGTGGTTAGCCCGCTGCAGGGCTTTGGGCCGCTATGGCAGAAGACGTATCAGGTACGCCTGCCAGGAGGCCTAGTCTCTCCCGAAGACCTGGTGCGCTACTGGAAAGACCACTTCGGAGCCTTGCAGCCGAAACAAAATCGCTTCTACGCGCCACGGTCTGGTGTCGCACCGGGTGAAGTAGTGCTGATGAATGCCTCAGCGCAGGGACTGCCGGTGAACTCTGGTCTGCTGGTGCTCTACGCCGACGACGACTCCTTCACCTTCATGACGCCGGAAGGCTGCCCTGAAGCGGGATGGATCACCTGCAGCGCATTCCGTGACGGCGCGGAGACGGTGGCGCAGGTGCGCACGCAGGGGCGCTCGAACGATCCCATCTTCGAGTTCGGCTTCCGGTTGTTCGGCGCGAAACAGCAGGAGCGCATCTGGAAGTATGTGCTCAACCATCTGGCGGCACAATACAGCATCTCGCCTGAGGCTGAGGCGACGGTGGAGCGGGTCTGCCTGGATCGCCGCATGCAGTGGGGGCGGGTGGGCAACGTCTGGCACAATGCAACCATTCGCTCATTCTTTTACGCCTGCCTTACGCCAGTGCGCGCCGTCAGGCGTGTTGGGCGGGGACGCAAGCGTGGTGCGGTATCGCAACTGTAGCGCCGCGCGGTGAGTTCAATGGACTGCGACGTCCATTATCAGTAAAGTTGAGAGTGAACCCATGGATAACTCAGCGCAACCCGAGTCCGAGGCGCCCCAAGTTTCCGATACTCCAAGGGTGCAGCCGCGTGATGCCGCCTATTGGGCGCAGCGCGGAACAGACCTGCATGTCTCAGCGGCACCCGCAAACGCGATCAATCTGAACGTCGACGGCAGACGTGTCGTAAGCCCACTGCAGGGCTTTGGCAAGATGTGGCAGAAGACATACCGCATCCGGTTGGAGGGCGCCACGGTGACCCCAGCCGAGGTGATTCAGACGTGGAAGACAAACTTTCCCTCGTTCTGGCCGAAGGGCAACCACTTCTACGGGCCGATTACTGGGATCGCTCCCGGTGAGGTGGCGCTGCTCAATCTGACGACAGGCGGCATGCCACTTTCGACAGGCGTGTTAGTGCTCTACGCCGACGACGAGTCGTTCACGCTCATGACGCCGCAAGGCCACATGTTTGCCGGATGGATCACGTTCTCCTCGTTCATGGAAGGAAATTGCCCGATTGCTCAGGCGCAGGTGCTGATGCGGGCAAACGACCCCATCTACGAAATGGGATTGACCTTCGGTGGCCACAAGCAGGAAGATAAGTTCTGGCGCCATACGCTGCACAGCGTTGCGGCCCACTTCGGCGCTGACGGCCCCGTCACCCTGCAGCGCGTTTGCGTCGATCGCAGGCGCCAGTGGTCAAACGCGCGCAACATTTGGCACAACGCGGCAGTGCGTACGGCGTTGAATACGCCCTCGCGCTGGTTCCGTCGCGGTGGGACGAGCGCGGCGAGCACCAACTAAGCGGATCGGTCATCGAGGAAGTTGGACTATGTATGTCTTCTCAATACTCTGCGTATGATGCGGTGATAGTTGGTGCTGGCCCAAACGGACTGGCGGCGGCTATCACGCTCGCACGCGCGGGACATTCTGTCATTATCTACGAGGCGAGCGATGTCATCGGCGGCGGTTCACGATCAAAAGAACTGACCCTGCCGGGATTCGTCCATGATGTTTGCTCAGCCATCCATCCACTGGCAGTTGGCTCGCCATTCTTCCGCACGCTCCCGCTGGAGCAGTATGGCGTCGAGTGGATTCACCCCGACGCGCCGCTGGCCCATCCACTGCTGGATGGCAGCGCCGCTCTGTTGGAGCGTTCGTTCGAGGCGACCGGCGCGACGCTTGGCCCGGACGCCGCTGCCTGGCGACGACTCTTTGGTCCGCTGGTGCGCCGCTGGGACTCGCTGGCGGAAGGCATTCTGGCGCCACTCCGCCCGTTGTGGCAGGCCGGTCACCCGATCACCTCGCTGGCCATGGCGCAGTTTGGCTTCAACGCGGTCCAATCCGCCCGTGGCCTGGCTGAGCGCAGTTTCAAAGGCGAACATGCCCGTGCGATGTTCATGGGCATGGCGGCGCACTCGATGTTGCCGATGGAGCAACCGGTGAGCGCGGCTGCCGGGCTCGTGCTCGGTGGCCTAGGGCATGCCGTTGGCTGGCCGCTGCCACGCGGCGGCTCGCAACGCATTGTGGACGCTCTGGCCGCGTATCTGCGTGACCTCGGCGGCGAAATTGTCACGGGTGCCGAGATTCGCTCGCTGGCCGAGTTGCCATCATCGCGCGCGGTTCTCTGTGACGTGACGCCACGGCAACTGCTTGCGCTGACGGGTGATACGCTTCCAGAAGGCTACCGGCGTCAGATGCAGCGCTATCGTTACGGGCCGGGCGTCTTCAAAATCGATTTGGCGCTCGATGGTCCGATCCCATGGCGGGCGGAGGCGTGCCTGCGCGCGGGAACCGTCCACGTAGGCGGCGCCCCGGACGAAATCGCCGCTGGCGAACGGAGCATTTGGCGGGGCGTGCTCCCCGATTTGCCCTACGTGCTGTTGGCGCAGCAGAGCCTCTTCGATGACTCCCGCGCACCGGTGGGCAAGCACACGGCATGGGCCTATTGTCATGTGCCGAACGGCTGTACTGTGGACATGACCAGCCGGATCGAGGCGCAGATCGAGCGGTTCGCCCCCGGCTTCCGCGACCGCATTCTCGCTCGTCACACCTATAATCCCGCGGAACTCGAAAGCTATAATGCGAACTACATCGGCGGCGATATCAACGGCGGCGTGCAGGACCTCCGGCAGTTGTTCACACGTCCTAGCGTGCGGATTGACCCGTACTCAACGCCTATAAGCGGACTCTATATCTGTTCGTCGTCCACGCCGCCCGGAGGTGGAGTGCATGGGCTGTGCGGCTACTTCGCGGCGCAACGTGCTCTACGCCGCTGCTTTTCGTAAGTGTGCGGCAGGGCTCCTGAGAAGCTGCCTGAATCCGAGGTCAGGCTGTCTGGCCCTTCAACAAGTCGAGGACGGCGCTGACGATTTCGCGGATTTGTACTGGCCGGAACAGGGTTTTTGTCGCCGAGCCAAGGCAGACGGTCGAAGTGCGGGAGGCTAC
>DAHUXT010000013.1 GCA_027307065.1 Ktedonobacteria bacterium | reverse complement strand
CCGGCGTGCGCATCAGCGGCTACGTGACCGCCGACGACGGGCGCACCCGTCAGGGCGAAGCCAACGAAGATAGCACCGCGCTGCTCGCCTTCGACGCCATCTACAACTCGCGCCATGACCCGCGTGTGTTGGGGATCGTCGCCGACGGCCTCGGTGGGCATGACAGCGGCCAGGAGGCCAGCAAACTGGTCGTGCGCACGATGTTGGAGGTGCTGGCGCCCATGCTGATTCCAATGGGAGGTGCGACACCGGATAAATCCGACAGTGAAGGCGCGCCCGCATTCGATGGCGAGCAACTACTGCGCAACGCGGTTCGCGCCGCCAATGTTGCCCTCTGTGGCGCTAACGATGCGCAGCAGGCCGACATGGGCTCGACGCTCGTTGCGGCGCTGATCGTCGGCGAGACGGCGTGGATCGCCAACATGGGCGACAGCCGCGGCTACGTCTACGACGATCATGGCTTGCGCCGCGTGACGATTGACCACTCGCTCGTTGAACAACTGATCGACGCGGGGATGATCAAACCAGAGGAGCGCTACGAGCATCCTCAGCGCAACCAGATACTCAAGAGTCTCGGCGCTGATCCACGCCTGGATGCCGATATTTTCCCGCAGGATCTGCGTCCCGGCATGCGTATCCTGCTCTGCTCCGATGGTGTCTGGGAGATGGTGCGCGACGATGAGTTGGCGCGTATCCTGCGGGAGACCAGTGGCGCCGCCGAGGCATGTGAGCGGATCGTGCGCGCGGCCAATGAGAATGGCGGCGACGACAACATCAGCGTTGTACTGCTCGACGCCAGCGCCTGAGCCTGACAGCGGCACGCCCCGTGCGCGAGGATAGCGCAACCTACCCTGGTGGCGTAGCGTACACGTTAGCGGTACGTAGTTCTGCACGCAGGAATGCCCGCAGGTGAGGTGTGTTCGTTCCCGTACGGCGCGGCTGCGCTCGGTAGTAAGTGGCATGACGGCATGAGGAAAGGGTATGGCGAGATAAAATGGCCGGCGAAGTAACTCTGGACTGTCAGGTGGGACGTGAGCGCATGACTGTGACAGGTAGCAGCCAGCTCGCCTAGGTGTTGGTCGAGGCGCACCCGGTTGCGACTGGCGTTCAGACACGCATGCCGCTCAACTTCGCGCTCGTGCTGGATCACTCTGGTTCGATGAAGGGCGCGAAACTGCGGGCGGTCAAGGACGCGGTCAAACTCGTGATAGATCATATGCTGCCCACCGACATCGTCTCAGTCGTCATCTTTGACGACAATGTGCATGTCGTGGTGCCCGCGCAGCCCGCGAGCGACAAAGAGCGCATCAAGGGTATGGTGGAAGGCATCCGCGACGGCGGTGGCACGGCGATGTCGCTTGGCATGAATATCGGATTGATGGAACTGAAGAAACACGCGTCAGCGCAGACCGTGAACCGGATGATTCTGCTGACCGACGGAGTGACCTATGGCGACGCCGACCGCTGCCGCCGCATCGCTGACGACGCCGGGGCGTCTGGTGTGGGCATCCATCCGCTGGGTATCGGCGCGGACTGGGATGAGGATCTGCTGGACAACATCGGCCAGCGTAGCAGCGGTATGCCCGCTGAGTTCATTCGCAGGCCCGACGACGCGCTGACAATCTTCGAGCAGCAACTGCAGAGTGCCGCCGCTGTCTCCGTGCGCAACACACAGCTCACATTGCGCCTCTCGTCTGGTGTGATGCCAAAGCGCGCGGTAAAGGTGCTGCCGTTGATTTCGGAGTTGAGCCAGGAGCGCCTCTCTGACCGCGAGGCGGTGGTTGCTATCGGTGATGTCGAGCGCAATGCCCCACAGGCAGTGCTCTTCGAGTTGCTGGTGGAGAACCGCCCGGTCGGCACCTTCCGCATTGCACAGGCTGAGCTTTCGTATGATGTGCCTGGTGGCGGCACAGAGAAAGTGCGCGCCGATGCGGTTGTTACGTTCACCAACGATCCCGTTCCGCCAGAAGAGGCGAACCCGGTGGTGATGAACTACGCCGAGAAGTCAAACGCGCACCGTTTGGTGACGAAAGTGCTCGACGAGTACAAGAAGACTGGCAAAGTCACCACACGCCTGAATCCAAGCGTCACGCGCATGCTCGATCCTGAGACGCAGCGCGCGCTCGACCAACTGGCGGCGGGCGGAGCGGTGTCGTCCGAGGATGTCAAGAGCATCGGCAACAAGACACGCAAGCTGACCCAGATGCTCGATCAGTAGCTCTCGCGCCGACGCGCAAGCCGACTGCGTACAAGTTGGCATGTGGTATGCTGAAAGCAATGTCGCGTGCGCGCTGACATGACGTTAATGCAAGAGGAGTTGATAATGACCGTCCGTTGCTCACAGGGACACGACAACCCGGATGGATCCCTTTTCTGCGATGAGTGTGGCGAGCGGCTGGATCCTCAGACTTCAGATAGCTCTGCGGCTTCCGCGCCCGTCTCGTCGCCAGCGGCTACAGCGGTCTCCGCGCCGCCAGTCGCCACCGCAACCGCGCCGAAACTCGTGGTCGAGGCTGACGGGCAGACGTTCGACCTTGCCGGCAAGAGTGAGATTCTGATCGGACGCGAGGATCCCATCAGCAACATCTATCCTGATGTTGATCTGACGCCCCATGGTGGCGAAGAGGGTGGCGTCTCGCGCCTCCATGCCAAGATCTTCTTGCAGGGCAATCAGTACATGATCGAGGACCAGAACAGCACCAACTTCACCTTTGTGAACAAGCAGAAACTTGCGCCCAAGACGCCGACTCCCATCAATGACGGCGATGAGATTCGCCTGGGTCGCGTCGTGCTGAAGTTCCAGACTGCCTGACCGTTCTGGCCCCGTCGCCCCCCTCCCATTGGTGGCGGGGGGCGTTTATTCGCGCCTACAGGCTGCCCGCGAAGATCATCAGGCCGCCATCCACAAAGAGGGTCGTCCCAGTGATGTAGCTCGCCTGATCTGACGCCAGCCACGCGACCGCATTGGCGATATCTTCTGGCTGGCCGATGCGGTGGAGCGGGATTTCGGCCAGCAGCGCCTGCACCTTCGCCGGGTCCGCGAGCGTTGCCGCGTTGATTGGCGTGGCGATTGCGCCAGGTCCGATATTCACGATGCGAATGCCATAGGACGACAGTTCGTTCGCCAGCGTGCGCGTGAGCATGCGCAGTCCCCCTTTGGCGGCGCAATAGACGGCATTGCCAACCATGGGGATGTCCTCGTGAACGGAACTGACGTTGATGATCGCTCCGCCGCCGCCCTGTGCGATCATCTGGCGGGCCGCCGCCTGCGCTGCGAAGAACGGCCCCTTCAGATCTACGGCGATTTGCTGCTCCCACGATGCTTCGGTCGTTTCAAGAAACGCCATCCGCTGCTCGATGCCCGCGTTGTTCACCAGCAGATCGAGCCGCCCAAATCTGGCAACGGTTTGCGTCACCAGATTGGCGGCATCCGCGACGAGCGAAACGTCGGCCTGTACGACCAGCGCCTGGCCGCCCGCGTTCGTGATCTCCTGCGCGATGGCGTTGGCGGCGTCGCTATGCGTGTGATAGTCGAGGGTGACGGCGTATCCATCATGAGCCAGGCGGCGCACGATTGCCGCGCCAATGCCTAGCGATCCGCCCGTGACGATGGCAACCTTCTGTTGAGCCATGCGGTTTCTCCTGACGCGCACTCACAAATACCTATGTACACCTTCGCATATTCCCAGCCGATACTGCGTGGATACATCGTTCCACTGGTGTTGTACAACCAATTTGGCGGCCAGTGCACGCGATAATCCCTGTAAGTCCCTCATGAGTGCCTGTCCGTGAGTACAGGTCGCGACTGGCCCATTGTTCGTGGCCCACCAAGCTCTGAGCGCGTACACTCTCTGGTAACCGCTCTCGTAACGGACGAAACCGTGCCTTTCCTGCATGCATCAGACAGGAGACAAATAGATGAATACTGTTGCGCGCGCCGCTCTCATCACCGGAGCATCACGCGGGCTGGGCCTGGCCCTGGCGAGGCAGCTTGCTCGCGACGGGTGGTCGCTGCTGATAGACGCCCGTGGCGCCGAAGCGCTGGAGGCTGCTCGTGCCGAACTGGCCGCCTTCACGCCGGTCACCGCCATCGCGGGCGACGTGACCGATTCCGCCCATCGCGCTGCGTTGGCCGATGCCGCCGCGACGATGGGTGGACTCGATGCGCTGGTGAACAATGCCAGCACTCTTGGGCCAAGCCCGCAGCCACCCTTGCTCGACTATCCGCTGGACGTCCTTGAGCGCGTCTATCGCACCAATGTCATCGCGCCACTCGCCCTGACACAGACACTGCGGCAGACGCTCAAACCAGGAGCGCGCATTCTCAATATCACCAGCGACGCCGCCGTCGAGGCGTATCCCGGCTGGGGTGGATATGGCTCTAGCAAGGCCGCGCTCGAACAACTCTCCCACATTCTCGCCGCCGAACAGGAGCCGTGGCGGGTCTATTGGGTCGATCCCGGTGACATGCGAACGCAGATGCACCAGGAGGCGTTTCCTGGCGAGGATATCAGCGATCGCCCGTTGCCAGAGACAAGCGTGCCGGGCCTGATGACGCTGCTCACGGGCGATCATCCATCTGGACGCTATACCGCCCGCGCTCTGGCCTGAAAAGACCAACCGATACAGGATAAAGCCATGCCTGCTTCAACCAAATCCATAGCCACCAAACACCTCACACTGCTGCTCGACGAAGATGACCAGCAGCGTGCGCCTCACGCGGACGCGGATCTGCTGGACTTCACGCTGCTGCCAGAACTGGAGGCGAGCGAGCCGCCAGAGGCGCGTGGACTCAGACGCGACGAGGTGCGTCTGATGGTGTCGCGTGGGTCGCGGCCAGAGATCACGCATCGCAGCTTCGACACAATACAGGATGCGCTAGCTCCAGGCGATCTGCTGGTCATCAATACCAGTGGCACACTCAACGCCGCGCTCGACGGCGTCCGCGCCGATGGAACCGCCCTCGAAGCGCATCTCTCGACGCACCTGCCGGGCGACATCTGGACTATAGAGCTACGTCTGCCTGGCCCACATGGCACGGTGCCGTTTCGTGACGGCACTGCTGGTGAGACGATCTCGCTGCCCGCTGGCGCGGCGGCGACCCTGCTTGCGCCGTACGCTGTGGATCGGTCGTCAATTCAGGGGAATGGTGGCGTGAGATTGTGGCTGGCGACCCTCTCGCTGCCCTCTACGCTGGATTCATACCTGGCGCGCTATGGATACCCTATTCGCTATGACTATGTGCCGAGTCGTTGGCCCAATTCATACTACCAAACGGTCTATGCGACCGAGGTAGGCAGCGCCGAGATGCCATCGGCGGGACGGGCGTTTACACCGAACATCATCACCCGGCTTGTCGCGCGGGGTATCCAGATTGCGCCGTTGCTGTTGCACACGGGCGTGTCGAGTCTTGAGGATCACGAACCGCCTTATGAGGAGTATTATCGAGTACCGCTGGCGACGGCGCGAACCGTCAACGCGACGCATGACGCTCGCAAACGAGTGGTCGCCGTAGGCACGACAGTGGTGCGGGCGCTCGAAACCGTGACCGATGAGGAAGGCACGGCACACCCCGGCGAAGGATGGACGACGCTGGTAATCACGCCAGAGCGCGGGGTTCGTGCCGTTGAGGGTCTGCTCACCGGGCTACACGAGCCGAAGGCAAGCCATCTGGCGATGCTCGAAGCCATCGCCGGGCGCCATCATGTGCGGCATGCGTACGAAGCGGCGCTGCGTGAGCGGTATCTCTGGCACGAGTTTGGCGACCTGCACCTACTGCTGCCGTAAGCCAGCTAAGCTGTTCGCCTGCAATGGAAAATACCTCGCCCCTGCGGCTCTGGCGCCATGGCACGGAGTGCAGGGGCGAACGCATAGATTCGCGGCAGTTTAGGCTTCGGCGGAGGCATCTTCGTCGCTCTCTACCAGGGTTGGCTCAGCAGATTCAGATGTTTCTGATGATTCAGTCCCTGTCGCGGCGCCCTGTTGGCTGGCGACAAGCGTCACCTTGACCTTCGGCTCGACCTTTGCCGCGATCCGCACGGGCACCTCGAATGTGCCCAGCGTGCGCAATGGCTCGCGTAGCTGGATGACGCGGCGGTCAATCGTCAGATGTTCCTGCTCTTCGAGGGCGTTGGCGATGTCCTGGCTCGTCACAGAGCCATAGAGCCGGTCGCCACGTCCGACGCGCACGGCAAACGTCAGCGTTACCGACGCAAGCCTGACCGAAAGGGACTCGTGTTCCTGACGCTGCTTCTCGGTGCGACGTTTCGCGGCGGTGACGCGCTGGTTCAAGTTCGACAGTTCGCCAGGTGTGGCCGCCGTCACCAACTGATGCGGCAGCAGATAGTTGCGCGCATAGCCGTTGGCGACTTCCTTCACATCGCCCGGCTTGCCCAGCCCGGGGACTTCCTGCAGCAAAATAACCTTCATTGTAGGTGATCGCTCCCTTATCGCCCTGTTCGCGCGTGCCAGTACAGGTGAGGTGGCATGGGTCCGCGCGCGAGATTGCGGGCATACTCTACGAGTATACACCGTGGACGCGCCAGGGGCAAGCATTCCGCCAGACAGATTCAGGTAGGCGGCATAGACACCGCTTGTAACTTCTGCGCTCTGGGATTCACCAAGCATCGCCCCACGATGCTACCGGTACACACTGTCCACACACACGCTGCTTATTTGTGTCAGTGCGGCCATGTTGCGGACAAATGTCGATCTCTATACTTCTGGCAACTTACGCGAACCAGGCTCGTCACTGCGTGCCATTTCGCGCGAGCAGCTCTGGTCGCGGCGAAGCGACCCTACTCAACGGGGGGATGAAATGTCTAGTCTGCAAGGCTCAAACGCCGCAACCGCCTCAGATCAGCGGCAGCAGGATACTGAGCAGCTCCAGGAGTTGGGCTACAAGCAAGAGCTCCACCGCACGATGAGCCTGTTCTCCAACTTCGCCGTCACGTTCTCGTACATTTCGGTCACTACCGGCATTTTCGCGCTCTTCGCGGTTGGCCTGGGAACCGGCGGTCCCGCATTTGTCTGGAGTTGGCCGATCGTTTTCTTCGGGCAGCTTCTCGTCGGACTGGTTTTCTGTGAGTTGGGCTCGCGCTATCCAATCGCTGGCTCGGTGTATTCGTGGGCAAAGCAGGTTGCCAATCGCGATGTCGCCTGGATGGGTGGCTGGGTCTACCTCATCGCGCTCGTCGCTACTATCGCGTCGGTCGACTTCGTAGTTCCGCCGGTGATTGCTAACCTCTTTGGTCTGGACGCAACGAATACCCAGGTTCTCATCGTGATTGCGCTGATCGTGCTCGCGTTGACGACAATCATCAATATCATCGGTACACGGCTCATCGCGATCATCAATAATATTGGTGTCGTAGCCGAGTTCGTGGGCATGCTGGTGCTGGGCAGCATCCTGTTGTTTGCCCATCGCAACCACCCGGTATCTTTCCTGACCAATACCGGTGGCACCGAGGTCAACGGCACGTACCTCGGCACGTTCTTCGCCGCCATGCTGATGTCGCTCTTCGTCGTTTACGGCTTCGACACCGCTGGCACGCTCGCCGAAGAGACACACAATCCCAGCCGGGCGGTTCCGCGCGCGCTTCTACTGGCGTTGCTCGGCTCGTTCGTGATTGGCGGCCTCTTTCTCGTCGGAGCAGTGCTCGCCATACCTGCCGACGGCCTCACCAAGTTTATGGCCGACCCGAGTTCGCTGGAATCGATCATCTCGGATGCGATTCCAGGCCTCTCGAACGTCTTCTTCATCATCGTCGCCACTGCGATCACAGTCTGCGGCCTTTCGGTGCAGGCAAATGCCACCCGGCTGCTCTTCTCAATGGCGCGTGACCGCGAGGTGCCGGGCAGTGCGCTCTTCCGCAGAGTGAATCCCTCGCTGGGGACTCCGGTCGCTGCCATCCTGACGACGGCGGTTCTCAGCGCGGTGCTCATGTTCGCGACCCAGGTGGAGAATGTTCTCGTCGCGGTGACCGTCGTGTTGATCTATCTAGCATACCTGATCTGCACCGCTGCCACCCTCGTCGCACGGCTACGCGGCAAATTCGTTGCCAATGGGCCGTTTAATCTGGGCAAGGCCGGGCTGATCGTCAATATTCTGGCAGTTGTCTGGGGCGTCGCGATGATCGTCAACTTGAGCTGGTATCGCCCCGTTGCAGGCGCGCCCGCCTACCTGAACCTGGCGGTCTACATCTTTGTCCCACTGATTCTGGTGGTTGGCGCGCTCTACTACTTCCTGGTGCAGAAGCCGATGGCGCGACGCGCCGAGCAAGCGGGTGACTCGGCGGCGTAGGTACTTACACGCGAATTACGAACATTCCGGAAGACACGGCGCGGACAGGAACAACACCCTGTCTGCGCTCGTTGTCTATGGACGTGCCATGATAGGCTACTGCTGGCGCTCCCGGCCACGGAGTTCGCGGCCCAGCGTCAGTGCCAACCCGCCGACGACGCAGCCGACAAAGATGATGGCCACCAGTGGATTCGGCGCCTTTAGCGCATGGACCAGCAAGAGGCCGATCACAAACGCCACTGCCGTCGCGACCAGCAATATCGCATCGCCCGCGAAGAAGTTGTACGTTGCTTTCAGTCCGCGCAAGATCGGATTCATGAGAGTGCCTCCTCAGCGGACTGACCCGGAGCATCGAGCGACGCGGATTTCGGGGTCGCATACGGTCGCAGCCAGAGAATCAGCAGGCCGGTGACGACCAGGTAGAAAATGACGAGAATCGGCAGAAAGAGATCTTCGCGCCACCAACTGATGCCGACGCCCTCGCCACCCCAGAACGTGCCGAAACTGGTCAGCATGATGCCGACGACAAATTTGAGCGTGTTCTCGGGCACCCGCTGCAGCGGAGCGCGTACCAGCGCGCCAACCAGCACCACCAGCACACACGCTGCCAACGCGCCCCAAATCGCCGAACTGATGCTGTTGGCAGCCGAGCCGAAGGTGATGACGATGAACGCGACCTCCAGCCCCTCCAGCAGCACACTCTTGAATGACGTTGCAACGCCGAACGGATCGACGCGGTGCTGATGATGTTCGCCGCGAGCGCGCATCTCTGCCATCTGCTCTTCGTAGATGGCCTCTTCGTCGTGCATGGCTTTGAGCCCAGCGTAGCGGAGAATCGCTTTTTTCAGCCACTTGAGGCCGAAGAGCACCAACAAAATGCCCACGACAAATCGCAGTGCGTCGAGCGGAACATAGCGCACCAGCGCCGTCCCGAAGACACCGACGAGCACCACCAGCGCCAGCACCGCCGCTGCTGTCCCCGCAAGCGCGCTACGCCAGTTGATGGTAATACCGACCACCAATACAATCGTGAACGCCTCGACGAACTCGACGGCCGAGGCTAAGAATGCCGCCACCAGCACCGCCCATTGTGCACCCATCATGCTGTAGAAACCACCTTCATAATGCCGGGATACGCCGTTTTGTGTATTGTACCACCCGCAATTCAGGCGTATATATCGCATAACGACACATTTGCCGTTGCTGTGGTATCATACTTGTCAAACATCGATGATATATATCTGATGGCATAGCTTGCGGTTGGGGCGTATCGGCATGTACTATGCAGCCAGCATATATCGGCAACGACGATTGTTCTCTACGTCAACCATATTCGATCATGTTTCGGCCGGATGCATGCGCTATTCGTGGTCCGTGCCTCATCAGGAGATTGCCGGGTGGATACACGCACTGATCCACATGTTGCCGCGCCACGAGTCGTCGACCTGCGCCGTGGGCGAACCCTCGACGTCGAGATTCTGGTCTGCGAAACGTATGATTTCCTCATCAGCCTGCATGTCGCGCTTGCCTCTGCCGAGCACGACTACGCGGATTACGAGGTTGGGCGCGGATGGATCGAGGCCGCGCGCGAAAAGTGTCACGCGGCAAATCCCGATGCACTCTCGATTCTTGGCCGCTACCTCGGCGATGGACGACCTGGCTCATTGCACGCCACACTCATCTCGCTTGTCTGGCGCTGTCCCGCGCCGCGTGATCCGTTAGGATTTCTCGCATGGTTGGACGAACTTCCGGCGGCGCAGTTGACTGAGGTGCTGCTGGATCAAGAGGGGCTGGGTTCCGACTGGTCCGAACTGCTCGCCGGGGCGCTTGAAGAGGCATCGTCTGCCACTGGACCGGGCGCCACGCAACGGCGACTGCTCGCGCGCTATCCCGACGACATGCGCCCAACCGTATCCGCGGTCCTTTCCGACATCGAGGGCACGCGCGCCGAACTGCTCTCGTCACTTCGCGTCTGGCATGACGCCGTCTTTGCCGACGAGCAGGACCGCATTCTGCCGCTGCTTCGCCAGGAGGCCGCGGCAATGGAGCGACGGCGTACTGAGATGCCGCAGGATGCATTTATCGAACAGGCGATGCGCGGCGTGCAATGGCAGAGTCCCGTCGGGCTGCGCCAGATCGTCTTCGCGCCGAGCTATTTCTGCCGCCCTGCGGTGCTCTACCACTTCTGGCACGGCACACTCACCTTTTGTGCCCCGATCGTCTATGCCGCGCCCGACGCTCGCCGGAGCGATCCTCGCGCCCCCGACGAAGAGACGCTGCGTTTCTTCCTTGCGCTGGGCGACCCATCACGGTTACGCATTCTGCGGCTGCTGTCCGAGCGCCAAATGTACCTCACCGAGCTTGCCGAGCGCATGGAGTTGACCAAAGCGACGACCAAGCACCACATGGTGAAGCTGCGTGATGCCGGGCTGGTCACGCTCTACGACCGCGAGCGCATGACGTTCTATGAGTTGCGGCCAGATGTCGTGCGCCACGCCAAGCAGTTGCTGAGCAATTATCTCGAACATCACAACGAGTAGCCACGCAGCACGCTTGTCAGTAGCATATTTCTCCCACTGGCTGCCTGGCGACAAGTGTTGGTTCGCACCGCTTGTCGCCTGCGATGAGCGCGATTCTGGCGGCATTGTCTGATGTAACAATGGAAGTATGCTCCGATATACATCAACCATGAATTACCATATACATCATTCACGCAGTTAGTGACGAAGTCGATGGCGAGGTCGGCGGCATGGGATATGCGGCGATGTCCCCGACGTTGCCGCGCAGCGCGAATGTCTGATGATACGCGGACAACATACGCCACACCGTGACTATGGCCTGAGGGGAGACATACATGGCAAAATCATCGAATAACGCGAAAAAAAACCAAAAAACGACGGCGGAACTTCCTGCGGTGGCGCCGGAAACGAAGCCTCTGTCCTCGGACACAGAAGAATCTGCTTTGCCTGATGATGCATTGGCTGAGGCGCCAGCGGATCTCGAACCCTCGCGGGTGACACGTGAGTTGGGAGCGATTGTACCCACTGCCGACCATGCCCAGGACGAAGCCGCACCTGATGGCGCTGCTGTATTGCCCGTGTCAGAGGAGCAGGAGTCGGGTCCATCGGCGGAGATGAGTGGACCCGTAGCTTCCGCCCGGCTAGACGATGGAGACAACGCGGATGCCTTCGGTGACGACGACGCGACCGTGATTCGCCCGAGCATCGAGCCGCCGCAAGCGGAACGCCCGCGTCACCACACGCTCGCCGCCATTGCCCGCCCACGTGGCACCACCGACCCGAATGGACAGCAGCCACCGCAGGAGGAGCCTCGCTACGCCGACGATGCGGCGGTTGACGAGGTCGCGGACGAGGTTGCGGACGAGATTCCCGACGAGACCGAGGGTGTTCGCGGCGACGAGCGCGAATGGGCAATCGCCGACCAGCCGACGGTTTCACTGTCGCCAGGCTCGGTGCTGGGGGCGCGGCCGCAATATCTGGAGACCGACGAACACACCGTCTGGCCTCCACGTCACGCGGCTGAATTGCCCTCGGCGGGCAGTCTCTCTGAGGCGGCAGCCAGTCTACGCCGTCGCGCGATTCCGCGCCCCGACCGCACGGGTCAGCAGCGATACGCGTCCCCTGATGGCAGGCGCATTCCATCGACCCCGCCGGATGGTGTTCCTCGCTCAGCATTTCAAGATCCGCGGATGGAACGCTACCGCGAATTAGCTCGACGCCGCGATGCGGCTGATGGTGGTGAGGGCGTTCCAGAAGGCGAGAAGCCTGTTACCGATCGCGTGCGCCAATGGTGGGGCGATCTGCGCCCTGGTCTGACAAAAGCGCTGGACTATCAGCATGAGACGCGCGCCAGTGGGGTCCATCCAGTTCCGGCGATTGATGTACCAGGGGCATCGCGATTAGGTGACGTCTTTGGTCGTCTCACCGCCTCTGCCCGTGGATTGACCGAGCGAGCGCAATCGGCGGCTGGCCCGGCATTTAAGCGTATCCACGACCAGGCTGAACATGCGGCCCAGGCAATTGTGGATCGTTTCGAGGGTGATACGGCTCGCCAACAAGCGCCTTTCCTGGGGCCGGGACGCATCGCCGTCTTCTTCCGATCTGGTGTCTCGGTTGGGCAGGCGCAGCGGCTGCTTTCCTCCAATGACGCGCGCCCACTCCGCATCATCCCGCGCAAGCATGGTTTCCTCGCTTACGTGCTGCCGGGCACGGAGGAACAGACCAGCAGGCGGTTACAGGTGCATCCCTATGTTCGCGATGTGCTGTTTATCGCCTTTGACGCCTACGGCGACCCGGTGGAGCACGCGGACCGCTAATCTAGTGGATCGTGTCGTCGCGCTCGCCGGGAGATATCTCACGCTGGGCGCGATTGGCGCTGCGCATCAGCCAATCACGGGCGAGCGAGGCCGCGGCGGTGCGCGTGAGTAGCGCGAAGACCAGACCGATGACGAACGCGGGAATCATCCCAATCGGCGTGAACTGATCGAGTGCGATGTAGCAAGCAACCCCGGCAAGCATGGCAAACGTGGTTGCGCCGAGTCGAAGTGCCGTCAGTATTCTTCGCCTCTGACGTTCCCGCTCCGCCGCTGTCACAACGGACTGGCCGCTGGGAGCATTATTTCGCGCCATCCTCAGGAGTCCTTCGTGGTGGGCGGCGTCTGCTCCACCGGTGTATCAGCGCCCGACGCGACATCGGGCTCGCCGTAGGCGACGAGTAGTTGAGAGAGGCGGCCAGCGATCTCGTGCCAGATATAGTGCTGATACTCCAGCATCGTCGCCTGGCGCTCGTCATAGGCGCGCGAGCCAGCGTCACGTCGCGCATTCGCCAGGAAGCGTTGCGCTAATTCGTACGAGTGGCGGCCACGCTCCTGGAGGTAGGCGTGCAACTCCTCAAGATCGCGTAACAGGCTCGCCAGCCGCTCGGCGCTCTCACCGTCGGGTGTTTCCTTGGGCGTTGATGCGGGGTCGTGTTTCGTCATAGTGGTTGTCCAGCGATCTTTAAGTACCTGATGGGTCAGTTGGCGAGACGCCGGGGCGAGTGATCTCGACCCGCAGCGCATCATTAAAACGATTGAAATAGTTGAACAGGCCGATGACAGCTGCCATCTCGATAATCTCGCCCTCGTCGTAATGGAACCGCAACTCCGCCCACAGCTCCTCGTCAACTCCACGCGCGTCGGTCGTCATGCGCTCGGCCAGCGAGAGCGCCGCACGCTCCGCCGGAGTGAACAGATCGCCGTGCTCGTCGATGTGGTACATCGCGTCGAGCAATTCCTCGGATACGCCCTGCTGCTTTGCCAAAGCAGTATGAGATGCCCTTCAATACGCGCAATCGTTGATCTGCGAGACGCGCACCGCCAGCATCTCCTTGAGCTTGCCATCCACCGTGCCGGTGTCAAAGACGGCGCTCAGGTGCGCCGCGGCGCTCGCGGCGATCTCAGGCCTATGCGCCATCGTGCGGAACATGTTGGGGATGTTGCCACGGTCGCGCTGGTAGCGGGCGAAGATCGCCTGCATCTCAGGGTCCGCTTCCGCTGGATCTACCGGGTTAATGCGTGGCATGGCACCATCCTCTCCCAATACGGTTGTAACGCCAGAACACCAGAGAGCCAGTGCTGGCGGTTGTGGAGTATGCTTATATCTTAAAATTATACGCGCCGCATGTCAGCATTTTTCCAGGAGGCCGCGATGAGCGAGAACATCCAAGCGTCAGATCCCATTCGCTGGGGCGTGCTGAGTACCGCAAAGATCGGTGTTGGCGCTGTCATTCCGGCGATTGCCGAAGCGAACAATGCTACCCTGGTCGCGATTGCCAGCCGCGACCGAGAGCGGGCGGAGACGGTCGCGGGCGCGTATCCCGGCACACGGGCACTGGAGAGCTACGACGCTCTGCTCGCGGACGACGCGATCGAGGCAGTATACATTCCGCTGCCCAACGGGATGCACGTCGAGTGGACCATTCGTGCCCTGGAGGCTGGCAAGCATGTGCTCTGCGAGAAGCCACTCGGCATCACCGCTGAGGAGGTACGGCGCATTCAGGCGGCGAGTAAGAAAGCCAACCGCTGGGTGATGGAGGCATTTATGTATCGCTTCCACCCACAAATTCGCTGGGCGCTCGAACAGCTTGCCGCCGGGCGAATCGGCGGCGTCCGCATGGTGCGCTCGTCGTTCGTCTTCGATCTGCACAGCCGCCCCAACGATATTCGGCTCGTCGGAGCGCTTGGGGGCGGCTCGATGATGGATGTCGGTTGCTATCCGCTCAACCTGTGCCGCGCGGTCTTCGGTGGGCCGCCACGTGAGATCGCCGCGCGCGTCGTCGTTCCTACAGGAAGCGAGGTAGAATTGACGACGGCCGCTGTGCTGGACTTCGGCGAAGGCCGACTTGGCGTCATCGACGCGAGTTTCTCACTGCCGCGCGCGTTCTTCGCCGAGATCGTAGGCGAGCACGGACGCATTACCCTCCCCACGCCGTACACGCCGGGTCGCGCTGCTTCGGTGGTGCGCGTTGAGATTGGCGACGAGACGGTCTAGCGCCGGTTCGCCGGAGTCGACCAATACGTGCTGGAAGTGGAAAGTTTCGGCAGCAGCATTCGCCACGGCAATGCGCCCTTCATGTCGCTGGACGACAGCCTGGAGCAGGCCGAGTCTATCGAGCGCATCTACGCCGCGGCGGGCTATACGCCGCCGTGGGTGGCCGCACCCACGTCATAGGCCGCGCCCGACACCCGCACGCCCTATGGTGATTGACCCTAAATGCGCATACTGCTATACTCCCTCAGCGGTAGGACCGCGCGAGTCAACATCGAGTCAACAGCGAGGCAAGGGAGGAATCAAGTCGCATGGCAACCAATCTTCCGGTAGCCGTGCCGTCGTGTCGCGAATGTGGCATACAGTCGGTGGCGCGCTGCCCTTCGTGTCGGCGCGCGCTCTGCCTGGATCACTTCCCGCGCGATGAGCATCAGCCCTGCGCCGCTCGCCTGCGCGATGAGGCGATTCGCTATTCGTGCTATATCTGTGGAGCAGCCTCACTGCCGCAACAGTGGTCATCCACCAGTTTCGCGCACTACATCGACCCACATACCTGTGCCGGCTGTGGGCGGTACATTTGCGATGAACATCACACACGTCTGCGGATCGAAGGGGTCGAGCTGGCGCACGATGGCCTGCGCTCGCAGCGATATCACGTCACCCGACGCTATTGCGGTATCTGTGCTCCACTGCGGCATGTTGGTGGATTGCGCGGAGCCGTGTTCTGGCTGGTGGGCATGTGCGCCGCCGCGGTAGCGGGGGGACTCTGGTACGTCGAGTTCCTGGCGCGCTAACGTATGTCGTGCGCGGAACTGAAAACGGAGTCGCCCAGGCCGGATACATACGAGGATATGATGCGACGTAAGGAGAATTCGCGTGGGCACTGATGGACTGGCGGCCTCCTCAGACAATCTCGATGTCGTCCTTGGGCGCTACCGGGCGTTGCTGGGTGAGGCGCTGCACGCGGCCATCCATACGACACGCGATGCGACGCCGACGGCTGCCGCCACTCAAGCCATGCTCGACGGATTTTACGGCCAGATCGAATATCACCATGGCTGGCGAACCCCGGAACTTCAATCGCGCCCATGGCAGCCGGGCAAATTGCTGCGCCCCACGCTGCTGCTGCTGGCGAGCGAACTCGCGGCGGGTCACACTGGCGGTGACGAGCACGAAGCGGTGCATAAGTCTATTCCAGCGGCAGTCGCGGTGGAACTGGTACATAACTTCTCGCTGGTTCACGACGACATCGAGGATGGCGACGAGGAACGCCATCATCAGCCGACACTGTGGAAGTTGTGGGGCGTACCGCTGGCAATCAACACCGGCGATGGCATATTTGCCCTGGCCCATCTGCAATTGAGCCACCTGCCAGCCCGCGGCGTCTCGGCTGAGTCAGCTATTCAGTTGGCGGGTCGGCTCGACGCGACCTGCGTGGAACTGTGCGAGGGCCAGTACCTCGATATGAGCTTTGAGGGCAGGCGCGATGTTACCGTGGCAATGTACCTGGACATGATCGGCCGTAAGACGGCGGCGCTGATGGAATGCGCGGCGGCCATGGGCAGTTTGATCGGCGCGCCCCAGGACACCGCGCTCAGCGCGCAACTTGGCAGTTTTGGGCGGGCGCTCGGTGTGGGCTTCCAACTGCGCGACGACATGCTAGGTATCTGGTCGGCAACGGCCCTTGGCAAGACCGAGGCGGGCGACCTCCGCCACAAGAAGATGAGCCTGCCCGTGATTGCCGCCCTTGAATATGCCACACCAAAAGATCAAGACACCCTCACCAGCATCTATGGCGAGATGGGGCCAGCCACCGAGTCGCAGATCGCCGCAATGCTCGCCATTTTGGAGCGCACACAGGCCCGTCAACGCACACGCGCGATGCTGCGGGACTACTGCGATCAGGCGCGCAATCGACTCGCCGCCGCCTGCGCCACAACTACCGCGACAGAGTCCTGTGCCGCGCTTGGCACGCTGCTCGATTTCGTCGCCGCCGAAGGCATCTGAGCCTCTTTCAAGAGTCGCATTCCGCAGCCAGCATCACTCGCTCTGGCAAACAGACCTCCTCTAACCTTCGCGTATTTCGGTCGTATGGTAGCCGAGAACATCGCGTCCGCGCGCGAGATGCGCAGAGGAGGAGGTCCCATGGATTCGGCGTTGAAGCAATACGACTTCCTGGATTTGCTGTTGCCGTCGGTCCTATTCGCGGTGCTTGCCATTCTGGTCGCCGCCGTTGGCATTGCCCGCTGGCGTCCGGTGATGGTCACCACCTCGCTTGTCGGGTTCGCCCTGTTGATGGTTGGGGGCATCCTGAGCCATAGTCCCGTTGCCGCGACGGCATCGGCGGCCCTTGCCGATTCGAGTGTGAGCAGCACCCAACAAATCTTTGCCATCGCGGCCCTGCGGTCTGGCATCGTGCTTGGCATGCTTGCCGCGTTCTACACGCTCATCGTGGCGGCGCGCGCCCACCAGTGGGCCTGGTTCGTCGGCATCGGCCTGGCGGCGATTATCGGGGCCGCTGCGGGCGTGCTGGTGCAGAGTCCGTCGATCTGGTTCGATGCACTCGGCGACCAACAGGCGCATGCAATCGCCAGCGTGCCCAGCTACATGCTCATCGGCTCTGTTGTCGCCGGACTGCCCCTGATCGTTGTCTTGCTCGATGGGCTTCTTGGCAACCCGACACCCGAGGTGATGCGCGCCTCGAACGACGTGACGCTGCCCTGAGGCGCGCATGCGCACATCCACATACCCTCGTAGCGCCGTGCTACAATCTGTCGCGTATGTGACGAAGGGCAGAGAGGAGCAGGCGTCATGGCGCGTTCGAACCGGCGGACTCCGCAGCAGCGGACAGGGAAACAGATGGGGGCGCACGATCGCGCTGGAATCGCGCCATTGACGGACACGCAGCAGCAGGCGCTCGACGACCTTCAAGCACGCACAGGCCCACTGGCCGAGGAGCTGCGCGCCGCGCAGAGTGGTGGGCGTGATGCCATGATTGACGTTGTGGCCCCACTCGACCAGCAAGATGAGACGGTCGTGGTCGCGTATGCGACGCACCTTGGTGCTGTCAGGGGGACGGCTGCGCGCGATGCCGCCGATGTCGCTCAGGCGCTCGGAGAACTTGCCATACGCCGCGAGGTTGCCCGCGAGGGCCGACGTTCCAGGCTGCGGCTGCGGTCGGCGGGCTTTGTCTCGTCGCTCGCCATTCCTCCCGGTGAGCCATCAATCATTGCTACTGACGGCCACGAGCAGACGTCGCCCACGCCGATCACTGCTGTTTCGCCTCAACGGCGGTGGCGTAAGCAACTGGTGGAGGCGCTTGCCACGCGCTCACGCGAGAGCGGCGAGGTTGCGCTGGTGCTTGCCTGGCAGGAAGGCATTAATCCCGACACCGTGCGCGGCTATTCACTTGCGCTGGACTTCTGGCGCACTGGCGTCAGCGGCTATAGCGCCTCCGAGCCGATGAGCCGCAGACGCTTTCAACGTGAAATCGCCGAATCGCTCCAGATGGATGGACAGCGGGTTCCCACCGTGCATCTGACGTGGGCCGGCGCTCGCCGACTGTTGCTGGAGGCGCTGGATGTCAACGCCTGGCGCGATGTCGAGCCAGCGGAAGAGTTCCAGGCGCACCGGACGATGTTCGAGGAGCGACTGCTCGCTGACCCAGATGACGACGAGGCAATTGCTGCCGTCACCGAGGAAGAGGCGCGATTTGCGCGCGAGGGCGACCGTCCACTCATCCGTACAGACCTCGAGGCCGAGGAATCGCTGGCTAACTGGCTTGGCGCGTGGTGCTTCGGCGACTATGGCCTCTCGTGGGATCTGCTTAGCAACGACAACGCGCTCCGGCGGGCATCCTCGCGTGAGGAGTACATCAGCCTGAGGCGACAGTGGGCGGCGGAGGCCGACATCGGCGCACTGCGGCTCACGCTCATTCGCGAGCAGCAGCAGCGGGCGAGCGCACTCTGGGTTCCCGGCGCGGCGGGTCGTCTAGCGGGCAGCACAGGCAAAGATCTGGAGGTCTTCTGGTCGGCCGTACTCCACGAGACCCCATTGGCAGGCCAGCTTGACGAGATGCCACAGGCGACCCTCACGAGCCAGGAGACCGGGCGCCACTGGTATTGGACTGCCTACACTGTCGCGCGCGACACGGCATCGGGCCTCTGGCTGATCAATCGCATGCGCGACGAAGGGGCCGCCAGTCAAGCCCTCACCCTGGAAGAGCTCCAGAAGCGTATCAAGGAAATGCGAGACAACGCCGAGCAGGTTGCCCAGACCGCGCCGGAGAATCCTCGCGATCCGCGCGCGATGGAGGCTGTGCGCGCCGTCACCGGAGCGCTGGCCACAGTGCTGCACTACGACGACGCGCTGATCGTTAAGCTGCCGCTGGACGAGGCGACCTATCGCACGGCAATAGACGACGCCCGCACCATGAGCAACCATGAGCGTGCCGCCGCGCTGCTGGAACGGATGCTTGGGCGCTTTTCCGATCAGGTGCGCACTCGGTTCGAGCTTGGCGTCGAGCAATATCTCGTCGCCGAGCAGTACGCAGGCCAGTCCGAGAATGAGGTAGCTATCGCCTGGCTCGATCGCGCCATCGCCACGATGACCGCCGTGGCTGAACAGGAGCGCACTGCCGAGCATTTACAGGGATTGGCGGAGTTGTTGGCGCGCCGGGGGCGGGCGCAAGAGGCCGAGGAAAATCTGCGCGCGGCGCTGGAGTTGGATGGGACCCGCGCTTCGGCCCATGCCGATCTTGCCTCCGTGCTGATGGCGCGTGTTTCCGGCGAGCAGGTGGCCGAGCCAGAGAACCTGACCGACGAGCAGAAGGCGCCACTAATCCGCGAGTCGCTTTCAGAATTGCGCGAAGCAGCGAAGCTCGACGGCACGCTGCCGGGCATCTTCACCCGGATGGGCGCTATTTACGAGTTGCAGGGTCAGCCCGAGGACGCCCGGCTGGCTTACGAAGAGGCGATTCAGCGCAACCCGCAGGATGCCACCGCTCATTATGCGCTCGGCTCGCTGCTATTGGGCCGCAAAGACGACGCGGCGGCGCTGCCACATCTCGAAGCAGCGGTGCAACTCGAACCACTGGCAGTCTCGTTCAGGCTGGCGCTGGCGGCGTGCCTCACCGCGATGGAGCGCACCCGCGACGCCACCCGCGAGCTCGACCTGATCGACCGGTTGCAGCCCAATCTGCCACAGGTACAAGAGCTGCGGACGATTTTGGCGCGCCAGCAACATCACAAGAAGTAACCCTATGCTCGACAATCTATTCGCGAACCATCTGGAGGAGATCACATGGGCCTGCTAGGATATGCGGCGATGTTTGAGCAGTTTACGCCGACTGACTTGCTGCGTTGGTCGCGCCAGGCCGAGGATGCTGGCTTCGGCGGCATCATGGCGTCCGATCACTTCCATCCCTGGGTGCCACAGCAAGGTCAGGCTGCGTTTGTGTGGTCGTGGCTGGGGGCATTGGGCGCGCAGACGAGCCGCGTCGTTTTCGGGACGGGCGTCACCGCGCCGGGACCACGCTACCATCCAGCGATTCTGGCGCAGGCATCCGCGACACTCGCGACGATGTTCCCCGGACGCTTCTACCTGGGTGTAGGCGCCGGTGAAGCGCTGAACGAACATATTACTGGGGAGTATTGGCCGGAGGCGCCCGCGCGGCTCGCCCGACTGGAGGAAGGCGTCGAGATTATCCGCCGGTTGTTCTCTGGCAAGGTGACGAAGTACCAGGGCACTCATTTCCGGCTGGAAAGCGCGAAACTCTATACCCTGCCTGATACGCCGCCACCGATCTACATCGCGTCGTCTGGCCCCATCAACAGCGAACGCACTGGACGCATCGCCGATGGGTATATTACCGTGGGCGCGTCCGATGACAAGATACGCACGCTGCTGGCACGCTTCGAGAAGGGCGCTCGCGAGGCGGGCAAAGATCCGTCGCAGATGCCCCGCATCGTCCAATTGCACCTCTCGTGGGCGGAGAGCCGCGAGGCAGCGGTGGAACAGGCCGTGCGCGAATGGCCCAACGGCGGGATGGCGTTTCCCAAAGGCGACATCCGCAACCCCGAAGACTTCGCCGCGATGGCGCAGGTCGTTCGCCCTGAGAATTTCGAGGGACGTGTCTTCATGTCGCCCGATCTCGATGCCCACGCCGCCCATCTTCAGCACTATATCGATCTCGGCTTCGATCAGGTCTACATTCACAACGTCGGCCGCAACCAGGAGGCGTTCGTCGAGGCGTTTGGCAAGCGGGTGCTGCCCAATCTCCGCTGGCCGGAGCACGCCGCATGATTCAGTTCGACATTGGCGAAGTGGTCGAACGCTTTCCCGCCTTCCGGGTAGGGATGGTGGTCGCCACCGGGCTACGTATTAACTCCGGGCGGCCCGAGTCGCTCCAGGCGCAGATTACCGAGGTTGAGCGGTCTATTCGTGACACGATCGGCGATTTGCCGCTGGGCGATGTACCGGAACTGGGCATCTGGCGCGAGACGTACAAGCAGTTTGGCGTCAAGAAGACCAGCTTCCGCAGTTCCGTGGAGCGACTGGTGAAGAAGGTACGCCAGGGTGACGATCTGCCGCGTATCAATACCCTGGTAGACGCGTACAACCTGATCTCGCTGCGCTACCGCATGCCGGTCGGCGCCGATGATCTCGACAGGATAGTATCGCCCGTCGGTTACCGTATTGCCCGGCCTGGCGATACATTCATCCCCCTTGGCGACCCGACTGGCGCCGATGATCCTCCCTTGCCGGGTGAGGTCGTCTACGCGGATGGTAACCGGGTGATGTGCCGCCGCTGGAACTGGTATCAGGATGCGCGTAGCGCCATCTCCACGGGCACGACGCGCGCGCTGCTAAACGTGGAGGCCATCGAGCCCACGTCAGCGACCCAGGTGGAGAGGGCTACCGCTGCGCTGGCAGAATTGTTGGCCGACGTCTGTGGCGCGCAGACCACCTGGCAGGTTTTCGACGCGAAACATCCCTCCGGCGCGCTAGAACGACCGGCGTCCGTTGCGCGTATCGAGAGCTAGGCAGCGGAGGCGACGAATATGGCAGCACGCGCGCGGCTCACCGACGCGGAAGAGGCGTTCATCGCACGACAGCGGGTAGCGCGCCTGGCTACCGCCGACGCTCATGGACATCCGCACGTTGTGCCCGTCTGTTTCGCCTGGGATGGCAGGCGCTTCGTCACTCCATTGGACGAGAAGCCCAAGCGTGTCGGAGACCATGCGCTGCGGCGCGTGCGAAACATCGAAGAGCGGCATGAGGCGACACTCGTTATTGACTACTACGACGATGACTGGTCCCGTCTCGGCTATCTGCTGGCGCAGGGGCGAGCCGACATCTTGCCTCCTTCCGCGGCGGATCATGGGCGCCTGTTGGCGTTGTTGCGCGATCGCTATCCGCAGTATCAGGCGATGGCGCTTGAAGCGCGCCCATTACTCACGGTGACACCGACACGTATCACCTCGTGGGGGCCAGCGCTGAATGCAACGGACGAGGAGCCAGCCAATACATGGCAGTCGTCCGGGCGAGGCAATAACTTTCTGCCGTTGGCGCGAGGGCGACGCTCGGTGCGGTCATTTCAGGATCGGCCGGTGCCACGCGCCGCGTTAGAGACGATGATTGAGTCGGCGCATTGGGCGCCCTCACCGCATGGACGACAGCCGTGGCGCTTCGTCGTGCTGACGCGAGCAGAGCCGAAAGAGGCGCTTGCGGCGGCGATGGGCGCAGACTGGCAGCAAGTGCTGGAGATGGACGGCCAGGAGCGCGCGACCATTCAGCGTCGGCTGGAGAAATCGCACGAACGTATCCGCACGGCGCCAGCGTTGATACTCGTCTGCCTCTATCTCGCCGACCTGGACGCCTACCCCGATCCCGAACGGCAACACGCCGAGGAAATCATGGCCATCCAGAGCCTGGGCGCGGCAGTGCAGAATATGTTGCTGGCCGCCTACGCCCAGGGACTGGATACAGGCTGGATGTGCGCGCCGCTCTTCACGCCGGAAACTGTCCGCGTGGCGCTGGGGCTGGACGCTACGCTCAAACCGCATGCGCTCATTCCCGTTGGCTACGAAGATCGCCCGCCGAAGCGCCGACCTCACCGGCCGATCGATGACCTGATTGTGCGCTTCGAGTGATCGCCTCCACACGCCAGCATCGTGGGAAAAGCTTCCGCGCGATTTGCATCTAGCGCGCATGCCGTCTATCATGGGGAGGCGTCCGTAGCCACTTCGTTGGCCAACCATGATCACAACAGACGCGTTTCACGACAGAGGATGGCATTACGCATGTTCTTTGGCGCTTACCTCGGTCCCGAGGCGCAGATCGATCCCTGGCGCAAGGCTGTGGAGCAGCACGCGACCTGGCTTGGCCTGCGGTTTACGACGTCGATCGCGAGCCAGCCGCCAGGAAACGTTTTCGCCTGCGCGTGGTTGGCCGTTCCGGACCTGGTGTCGCATCCCCATGTCCAGGCATTCGACGACGTCATAGAAGTGGGCACCCGATGTGACATCCCTGGTGGCGCCCTATGGCAGCCGCGGAGCAATCCCTACGATACCAACGAGGCGCGTCTGCGGATGGGCGTGAGTTCGGGCGAGCTGACGGTGATGCTTCAACCGCTTTCGCCGGAGCACCTGTTCTATTCGACGACGACCCACGGCATAGCGCTCAGCAACGATCTGCGCCTGCTCATTCGCATGACCGGGTTGGACCTGGACGAACGTGCCGTCTTCTCGCTCCTTCAATATGGCACGGTCCTGCCGCCATTCTCCATCTCGCGGCAGATTCAGCGCATTCCCAATGGCCATACGCTTCGGGCGAAGATGCAGTCCGATGCGTTGAATATCGACGTGAGTCTGGACGTCCCGCTTCAGAGGGAGCCCATCTCTCAGGGTATAAACGCGGCGACCGCTGTGCGTGGCACGATGGACGGTCTTCTCGAACGCGTGCCACGTGGCTCCGGGTTGTTCTTCAGCGGAGGCGTAGACTCCGGCCTGATGGCGGCCCGGCTGGCAGCACTTGGGCGAAACGACGTGCAGCTCATCAATTTTTCGTTTGGTCCGGATGACAGGGAAAGCAACCTGGCACGCGATATGGCGGCGCATCTTGGTCTGCGCTGCGCCCATATCCCCTACGACGACACCGGGTTCATGGATGTGCTGTGGCGGGCAACTGAGGACTACAGTTTCCCCTTTAGTGACTACTCCGTGCTGCCAATGAACATGATGATTCACGCGGCGCTTGGGCCGAACGTGCAAGTTCCATGCTTGATAGATGGCTCAGGGGCCGACGACATGTTTGGCATTGGCCTGAAGTATCCAGGCTGGCGCAGGCTCTACAAGCTCTCACACGCGACGCGTTCTGCGGTCGCGGGGATGTATCAATCTGGCGGCATGTGGCAGCGGAACTCCCGCGTGGCGCGTGTTGGGCGTGTCGTGCGGCGTAGCGCGCAGATGCCGCTGCTTCAGGCGGGCGCAATGGCGCAGAACTCGCTCGACGGCATCGCCTATCTGACGCCGCAGACTGCGCGGGACCAGTTAGACGACGCCTTCGTCTCTTATCGCTACCCTGTGGTGCGCCAGTTGCCGCCCGCGGATCAATTCGCGACGCTCATGACCATCAACGAAAGCACCGAACGGGTCGCGGCCAAGTCATATGACCCCCTTCGACGGCGCGGGATCCGGTCATATTCTCCGTTTCTCGAGCCAGCGATGGTGCGGTTGGCGCTATCAGTTCCGTGGAATGTGAAGAGCGCGCGTGGCAAACCGAAGTCGATCTTGAAGGGTTTATTAGCCGATCAGGTTCCCAGCGAGATGGTCTACCGGCGCAAGAGCGGCTTCATTCCACCGTATGAGTCAATACTGGCATCCCAGCCGATGCAGTCGTACCTGCGCGAGATCGTTCTTAGCCCATCGAGTCCGCTGGCGCCTTACTTTGACCGGGCGGTGGTCGAGCGGATGGTGGATCACGCGCAGGAGTGGAAGCGGCTCAACCTGGAGGTGTACTACTTCTTCCTCTGGACATTGATCTTCCTGACCGCCTGGCTCTACCCGCTTCACCACAGGGCATAGTCACGATCGAAGCAGACGGCCTTGCAGTCGGCAAAGGGCGGCTATTTCGCTTGACACCAAAGGTGGCTTGGAGTACTATGAACGTTGTCACCTGAGTGCTTGCGCCTGGGTGACGCGCGCCAAAGTGGTGGAATCGGTAGACACGCAACGTTCAGGGCGTTGTGCGCGTACGCGCGTGGGGG
>DAHUXT010000139.1 GCA_027307065.1 Ktedonobacteria bacterium | reverse complement strand
CAACGCCGTTCGCGGCATCAGCCTCACGCTCGAACCCGGAGAGGTGCTCGGGATCGTCGGGGAGTCGGGGTCGGGCAAATCCGTCACCGCAATGGCGACGATGGGCCTGCTGCCGCGCTCTGCGAGCGTCAGGGGTTCGGTGCGTTTTCGCGGCGTGGAGCTCTTGCACCGCCACGAGCGAGCGCTCATGCCCTTTCGCGGCAAGGCGATCTCGATGATCTTCCAGGATCCGATGACCTCGCTCAATCCGGTGCTGCCAATTGGCTTCCAGATTGCCGAGGCGGTCAAGGCGCACTTGAAGATGGACGACACCGCCGCGATGAACCGCGCCGCCGAAATGCTCGAGCGCGTGCGCATCCCGGAGGCGCGGCGACGGCTCAATGATTATCCGCATCAGTTCAGCGGTGGCATGCGCCAGCGCGTGATGATCGCTATTGCGCTCTCATGTAATCCGCAGATCTTGATCGCCGATGAGCCAACGACCGCTCTCGATGTGACCATTCAGGCGCAGGTGCTCGAACTGATGAAGGGCCTGGCCACTGAGTTCCGCACGGCGACGCTGCTGATCACCCACGACCTGGGTGTCGTCGCGGGGACGTGTGATCGCGTCTGCGTGATGTACGCGGGACGCATTGTGGAGACGGCCCCAACAGCTAGTATCTTCAGAACCCCAGCGCATCCGTACACCCAGGCGCTGCTCGCGGCTGTTCCGCGGCCACAGCAACAGCGTGGCGAGCGTCTGGCGGCGATCGGTGGGCAGCCACCGAATCTGGTCAATCTGCCGCCGGGCTGCCCGTTTGCGCCGCGATGTCGCAAGGCCCAGGCGAAGTGCCGCCAGGAACTGCCTCTGTTGGAGAACGTCGGCCCCAATCAGAAGGCGGCGTGCTTCTTTCCATATTGAGATGCCACGCGCGGCGTGAGTGATCATGCGCGGCGGCAATGCAGGTGACGAGGGAGACAGTTCATGGCGGCAGAAACAACACAACCGGGTGTTCCGGTGCAACCGACCGGAGACACACTGGTAGATATTCGCAACCTCAAAGTGCACTTCCCGATCAAGGGCGGGCTGTTAGGGCGAGCCGTCGCGGCCGTCAAGGCGGTCGATGGCGTTGATCTTCAGGTAAAGCGTGGCGAGGTATTGGGGCTGGTCGGCGAGAGCGGCTGCGGCAAGTCGACCCTGGGTCGCGCGGTACTCCAGCTCATCAAGCCGACGGCGGGTGAGGTCTACTTCAACGGCGAAGAGCTCACCCGACTCAGCACAGGTGCTCTGCGGCAGCGGCGCGCCAACATGCAGATGATCTTCCAAGATCCGTTTAGCTCGCTCGATCCGCGCTACACAGTCGGGCGCGTGGTGGCTGAGCCGCTGGAAAACTTCAATCGCGGCGACCGCACCGAGCGGCTGAATCGCGTGAAAGAGTTGCTGCAGGTCGTCGGTCTCAACCCGAACTACGTCAACCGCTACCCACATGAGTTTAGCGGGGGGCAGCGCCAGCGTATCGGCATCGCGCGGGCGCTCGCGTTGAATCCGCAGTTTATCGTGGCCGATGAGCCGATCTCGGCGCTGGATGTCTCGATTCAGGCGCAGGTGTTGAATCTGCTGCTGGATTTGCAGAATCAATTCAACCTGACGTATCTGTTCATCGCCCATAATCTGGCAGCGATCAAGCACATCAGCAACCGTGTCGCGGTGATGTATCTGGGACATATTGTGGAGATTGGCGCCGCCGAAGAGGTCTATAACAACCCGCAGCACCCGTATACCATCGCGCTGCTCTCCGCCAGCCCGCTCGCCGACCCGGACCTCGAGCGACAGCGCAAGCGCATCATTCTGGTAGGCGACGTGCCCAGCCCGGTGAATCCTCCGGCGGGCTGCCCATTCAATCCGCGCTGCTGGCGCGCGCAGGCCATCTGTCGCGAGGTTGCCCCACCGCTGGAAGCCAAGCGACCCGGGCATCTGGCGGCGTGCCACTTCCCTGGACCAGAAGGGCAATAGCCATCCCAGTGGCTGAATGCCTTTGCGCGCAGGCCATGCGGCTATGTGCCGGTGCGTATGACGGTGCGACCTGTTCCCCTATTCTGCCTAGCCAGAGTAGGGGAATTGTTATGGGCACAAGTATCTGGACGCTCGACGAGACGAGGTGCTAGAATGCAGATACGGGTTGGACGTCCGAAACGAATCGGTCGGCTGCCCAAGCGAACCAGACGAGCAGCGTGGCTCGGCTGGTCGTGCATACCTCAATGAGGAGGATGTATGAAGTTACGTGGTTTGCGCCAGGTGCGGCAACGGAGTGGCCTCAGCATCGGCCAACTGGCTGAGTTGACTGGCTTGCGCCGGGAGACTATTGCTCATTTCGAGCAAGGCAAAGAGGACCCACAACCCTACGCCGTGCATCGTCTCGTTGCCATTCTGGAAACCAGTGTGGCGGATTTGTCAGGCGCTATGCCTGGCCTGGGAACGAATCACCTGCGCAAAGCCGACAAGACGGAGCGCCTGTTGCCCGCGAGCTGATTTCGCTGGGTGGGCGCCGCCTGGCTTCCACGACCCAACCTTGTTCGCCGTACATTATCCGGGATGCCACTGTTTGGCGTCCCGTCTTCGTTTTCCACGGCACGTCACTCGCTGTTCGCCTCGGTCTTGCCCACTGCTTCGTCAGCTATCCCGTCCGGTGATGCCGCGGTGTCGCCTGCGGTTTCCTGCGCGAACGCCCCCGCCGTGTCTGGCGATTCTGCCGCGTCAGTTATCTCAGCCATGTTGGCCATTTCCGGCATCTCCTGGTTATTAGCCATGGATCCAGGCGCGGATTCCTCGTAGTCGGCGCTCTCAGACGCCGCCGTCATGGCGTCGGGGGTATCCGCTGGCGCATCCTCTGTGGGCACGGCAACGTCGGGGTCGGTGATTTCAAATGCGCTGGTGTCTTCCGGCAACGCCGGTGACGCCGGTGACGCGGGCATGGCGCCGTCAGTGGCCGCCGTGCCTTCTTCGCTCGGCGCAGCCATATCGGCCACGTCCGCGTCAGAGGTCGGCATGCCATCCTGGTTCTCGATCGCGGAAAGGCGAATGGGCGTGAAGGGACTGCTACTCACCGGAAAGAGCGGCGTTGCGCCGGATTCAGTGGCGGGCGACATGCGAGTAGCCATTTTCGCCGTGTCGGGCAGCAGCGCCTCGATGTCGGCGGGCTCCGCTGGGTCAGCCGTCGATAACGAGGAGAGAGCAGCGCCCATAGGCGCGTCCGTCGGAGTGTGCTGTGGCATCGGGAATGCTTGCGCCGAGGCTGGCGTGGGTGCAGGGGGCACTTGCAGCGACGGCATTGGCATCGTTGCCTGCATCGCCATATCATTCGCGCCGCTCTCGGGTGGATGTGGCGTGTCGGATGGAGACGCCGGGAGGGTCGACGTGGGCTGCCGTCCTGCCTTTGGCATGCTGGTGGACCACCGGTCTCCAGATGTCAGCGTATACGGCGCCGTCGGAGCTGCCGCAGCCGCTGGGGCTGACGCGGCTGTGATACGCGGGTCGGTTGTCGGCGGGAATGTCGGCTTTGGCAGTGGTAGCGCGGCTGAACTGTCGATTTGCAGCCGCTCGCCGAGACGGAACTTCTCGATCTTCGACTGGAGTATGCTTGCCAGTTCCGCCAGCCGGTCCATCGCGGCGCGCATCTGCTCGGCGCTTTCCCAGGTGGCGCCTGTAATATCGGCGATGTTGCTCATCGTCTCCGAGACCGTCGCCGCGGCTCTGGCCTGTTCATCGGCCGTCTGATGCATGGCGGCGATGACATTGGTAATGCGCTGGATGGTCTCGTCGATGGCGTGGAGAGCGGCGCCACTACGCGATACCAGATCAGAGAGCAGCACCACTTGCTGTGTTGCGTGTTCGATGGTGACTGCTACCTGGTTCGTCTCGTTCTGGATGCCCTTGATGCGTATATGGATTTCTTTGGTGGCATCGTTACTACTCTGAGCGAGCGTGCGAATCTCACGGGCGACAATCGCGAAGCCGCTGCCATGTTCGCCCGCGTTCGCCGCCTCGATGGCCGCGTTGAGCGCCAGCAGGTGCGTCTGGCTAGCGAACTCTGAGACGAGCTGGATGATATGGCCGATTTCCTGGCTGCTCTCACCCAATCGTTTCATGCGCTTCGCGGTTTGCAGCGTGATCTCGCGCACCGAGTTCATGCCCTCGCCTGCCTGTTCCGCCGCCTGCCGCCCCTCATTCGAGATGGCCTCAGCCTCTTCGGCGATGGCGCTGGAATCTGCCGCCCGCTGAACAATCTGGCGCATCTCCTCTGAGGTGTGTTCGATCACCTGCGAGACGCTGCGAATCTGTTCGGCCTGGCGCTGGGCGCTCATCACCAATTGGGTAGCGGCGTTGCGCATATCGCTGGACTGCTGCTGAACGACCATGCCAGCATCGCGAACATCGGCCAGCACGTTGCCGAGTGTCTCGGATACATCGTTGAGCGCGCCAGCCACCCGACTCAGCGCGGTCGTGCGCAATTGCACATGCGAGCTAAAGTCTCGCTGGCGCATGCGTTCCAGGTGCGCCATTAGATCCGCCAGACCAGATTCCAGCGCCTGCCGCTCCAGGTCGCGTTCCTGAATCATCCGCGCGGTATCCAGCGCGGTGGCCGCCTGGTTCGCGAGCAGCTCGATGATTTCGACGGTGTCGTATGAGGGAATCTTGCCATCTTCGGGCAGGTCGAGCGAGATGAGCCCCAGCAGCCGGTTCTCGCGCATGCTGAACAGCGGCACAAAGAAGACATCGTCGGGATGCCAGGCGCTCGGGCCGCGCGGCGTGTTATTCGTGGTTGGAGTGAAAAGCATGATGCCGCCCGCGCCATCGAGCATGTATTTGTGTTCATGGCCGATAAAATACGAGCGGCTTATCTGAAAGTTCGGACGCATCAGCGAGACGATGTGGTCTACAGGTGGAGGCTCGTTGATGAGCCGCTGGCGCTCCGCATCGGAGATTCCGGCGGTGGCGGCGATGATGAAGTGGCGCACGCCCGGTTTGATCAGGTTGACGACGGCGGCCCGGAAGCCAAGCGTTGAGTGGATCGTCTGCACAACCTGGGCGCAGATTGCTTCCGGTGGCATATCCGCTCGCAACGCGGCGCTAACGCGGACGACCTCTTTGATTTGTTGCGCCCGGCGTTCCAGTTCCATCATTGACCCTGACTTTCCGCCTCTATTCATCTACCTGCCTCCTCGCCTTGCATCACATTTGCTACCACATGCGCGTCTCCCCATTCCCAATGCTGCTGGAGTCGCCAAGGTATCGTTGGCCTGTCATGAAACTCACTGACTCTCGGTCTGGTGATCTCATGGGCTTCTCGGGCTCATGTGCGCTGCCGGATCCCTCCCTGCGCTGACCCAGCTTACCATACGTCCGGACACGCGGCAATTAGAAATCGAAGGATCGGTGCTGTCTTGCTATGGGCCGTCTGTGGGCCGTTTGCGGGTGAGGCTACAGCGAGCGCCAGACATTGCCGGTGGCGGTATCATGGGGATATCACCGTGATCTGGTGGGGTGTCAGCTGATATGCTCAGCCTGACGCATGACGCGTGAAAGAGAGCCGCCAGTGCCCTACATTCATACCGTTCCCTATGATGATTCGGATGGGATGCTCCGCCGTGAATATGACTCGGCTATCCAGCGCGCGGGCAAAGTCTTCAACATTGTCGGCATTCAGAGCCTGCACCCTCGCGTCATGCGCGCCTCGATCGCACTCTACCAGACGCTGATGATGGGTGAAGGCGCCTTGCCTCGCTGGACCCGCGAACTGCTGGCGGTGGTGGTCTCGCGGACGAATGGCTGCCACTATTGAACGAAATCGCACGGAGACGATCTGCGCGCGGCGCTGGAGTCGGATGGTCTCGATGTGCGACTATCGCAGGTGGCGATGGAAGATTACCGGCAAGTTGAGTGGGATCCCTCGGTGCGCATGCTGCTCGATTTCGCCGTGCAGGTGACGCGCGATCCGCACGTGGGCGGCGAGGCGGCCATTGAGGCGCTGCGCGGCGCTGGCTGGAGCGATGCGGCCATTCTCGAAGCGGTGGAGGTTATCGGCTTCTTCAACTACTATAACCGATTGGCCGATGCGCTGGGCGTTGAACCGGAGCCAGAGTGGGCCGCCGAATCAGGTGAGAGGGCCGCAGACGATTATTAGTGGTCAATATATTGGCCCCTGCGCTAGATGAATGCTACGCCATTTTGTGTAGGGCGCGATAGGTGATTCGGAGTATTTTTCGCCCTTGAGTAACAACGTTCCCTTGCGGTTGCGTGCGTCCGATTCCTATACTCTCTCATATTGTATTCGCAGCCAAGACTTCACTCACATTCTGGCTCCCTCGCAAACATGACAGTGCCGGTTGCTGTCTGACACCAACGCATCATCTTTGTCTCAGATGTCTCAGAGTCATTCTGTAGCAATGGGGCTACAGAGAGAAGTCACCGCACGCTGGTCAAGTGCATCATGACGGAGTCGCGGCTCACTCTCACATCTCCCGTACACCTCGCAACCGAGCATCCTCCATCGTGGTGTGCTTGCCACCCAACAGGAACGGAGAACCCTGATGCGAAGACTGGTTCGACTGGCAGTGCCGTTGAGCACGCTTGCCCTGATGCTCGGCCTGATTGGCGCGAACATGTGGCACGCAACCCCTGCGAGGGCCGCTGGAGCGATGCATACCTACATCGTTCTCTACAATGCAAACGCCATCTCTGGCAGCTCCCTCGCCAATATTCAGAGCGCCGGAGGTACACTGGTCTACAGCTATCCGCAGATTGGCGTCGCTATTGTCAAATCGGATAACCCAGCGTTTGGCGGCACGCTGGGCGCGGCCGATACCGCTGTGCAGGGTGCCGCCGCGACGGATGCCTTCGGTGTCGGACTGAACGATGGCGCCAACACGACTGATGCGACGGACACCGTCATCCCGAATACGCCCGCCCCTGGGAGCGATAACCTCTCAGGGCTGCAATGGGATATGGATCAAATTCAGGCCCCTGCCGCCCACGCCATCACCGGTGGCAGCCCGAATGTGACTGTCGGTGATATTGACACTGGGCTCGATTTTACCCATCCTGACCTCGCGCCCAACGTCGATTTTGCCAATAGTGTCTCATGTGTGAGCGGCGCGCCTGACCAGACCCCTTCGGCCTGGATGGATGACAACGGGCACGGCACGCATACCGCCGGCACCATCGCCGCCGCGAAGAACGGCATTGGCATTGTAGGCGTCGCGCCCAACGTCAAGATCGCCGGGATCAAAGCTGGGAATGCTGCTGGTTTCTTCTTCCCGGAGTCGGTGGTCTGCGCCTTCATGTGGGCCGGAACCCACCATATTCAGGTGACGAATAACAGCTACTTTGCCGATCCGTGGCTCTTCAACTGCAGGAATGATCCTGGGCAGCGGGCCATCTGGGTGGCCGAGCGGCGCGCGATCCGCTTCGCCATGCAGAACGGCACAGTGGTGGTCGCGGCGGCGGGCAATGAGGCCGACGATCTCGCCCATCCGACGCAGGATGTCACCAGCCCAGACGACTCCACGCCGGTGACGCGTGAGATCAGCAATGCCTGCGCCGTGGTGCCGGTTGAGGTTCCTGGCGTGATCGGCGTGAGCGCTGATGGCAACAAAGCCTTCAAGTCGTTCTATTCGAGCTACGGTGTGGGTGCGGTGCAAGTCATTGCCCCAGGAGGCGACTCGATTCTCCAGGTGACTGCCGCCGCCGTCAACGGCCGTGTCCTCTCGACATTCCCGGCGTCGTTGATCTCTTCCTGCCGCCGCAAGGTATTTGACGGCTCGGCGACGTACTGCTACCTGCAGGGCACCTCGATGGCCTCGCCGCACGTGGCGGGCCTGGCGGCGCTCGTGGTGAGCATGGGCATTACCGCGCCGGGCGCGGTCGCGGCGAGAATCATGAATACCGCCGATTCACTGGCCTGCCCCGACACCTCGATGTACGCGTTCTTCCCGTCTGTCTCGAACGGCGCGCCACAGACCTGTCAGGGAGGCACTGGCTATAACGGCTTCAATGGCAACGGCCAGATCAATGCCCTGCGTGCGGTCGGCGGCTGAGCCGACGAAATAGCCACACCGGCTCCCCAGTAGGCGCGCCCGTGTGGCATTTGGCGGACGCATTGCTACACTGCTCCTGCTTCTCGTCTGGGACGGCAGGGGCAGTCGTTTGTGCGCGCCAGATGATGAGTCCACGGCTGGCGGTGGCTGGCGGTGGCTGGCGTCTCGCTGCAAGCGTGTCGTATGCTATGCGGGCGCATATCCCTTCGAGGTTGAGCGAACGTAACTCTAGTCAAAGGAGCAGAGACGTGTCAGGACCCCAGGGCGGACCACCCCAAGTGAACGGTACCCCGGCGCAGTTGCCGGGCGGCCTCCAGTATATCGACGTCGTGGCTGGTTCCGGCGACGAGGCGCGGGCAGGTCAGAATGTCTCGGTGCACTACACCGGCTGGCTGACTACCGGCCAGAAGTTCGATAGCTCGCGCGATCGTGGCCAGCCGTTCACGTTTCGGCTGGGCGGCGGCCAGGTCATCCAGGGATGGGACGAGGGCGTCGCGGGCATGCGCGTCGGCGGGCAGCGGCGGCTGATCATCCCGCCGAACAAGGGCTACGGCGCGAGTGGTGCGGGTGGCGTGATTCCCCCGAACGCGACACTGATCTTCGACGTCGAGCTTATCCAGGTGCGTTAGATTCAGACGCCAGCGATTCCTGAACACGCGCATAGGAACCTGTACGAAGCAGCACCGCTGTGCTCAGCGCTGGAGTTCGAGTAGTGGAAATGCGCGATGGATGCGTGGCGGCACGAGGAAGTTCTGGCGCCGTGTGACATGCAGAAAGGCGTTGATGCCATTGGCGTGCGACCCGATGTCGTAGCGCCGGGCGGCGTCGGTGGCATCCATCCCTTTGCGGCTCTGGTGGAAGATGCGCGAACCAGGCGTGAACGCCAGAAAATGCAGTCCCGGTGTGGGCGCGTCTCCATCCATTGCGTCCATCGTATTGAAGTCCACGCGCAATTGCAGCGCCTGCCCCTCCGGCGAGCGCGACCCCTGCTGCACCGCCTCGTTATGGCCGATCACCCGGTGCTGCTCGGCATCGGTCGTGGTGGTGTTTGGATTGAGCCAGAGCGTTTGCAGAGTGATTCGCCCCGGCGCTGAGATGGCATTGAGGTGGAACATCCGGGCGACACGCTCCTCGTACGACAGCGCGTACCAGCTCTGCAAATCTTCGCGCAGGTGCGAGATGTGCAGCGACGTTCCGCCCGCGAAGTAGTCGCCGGGTCGGGCGGTCGTCAGTGGCGGCAACAGCGGATCGCGTCTGCCGTCGAAGCTCACCGCAACCTCTTTGGCCTGGCCCGTTTGCTGGGTCGAGGTGAAGCCCATAAACAGCGGTGCGTCAGTCGGAATCTGCGCGGCGAACGCGAAGCCGCCCCGCTCGGCCATCTGCCGTGGCAGACCAGCGCCGACGAACCCTGTTCGCACCGAGGTGACATGCAACAGGTCAGCAATATCGGCGTCGGGGGCAGGTTGGCCCGCCAGTGTGCCGCTCTGGCGAAACAGCGCGTGCTGGACGTCATGAAGCTGGTCGAGCACGTCTGAGCGCAGGTGAAACGCCACATCGTTCGCTTCGAGCAGCATGGGCGCGGGGTCGCTGGCAAAGCGGATAGCATCGAGCAGCACCGGGGTAATGCCATCGTCGGCCATCCGTGGCATGTTCGCCGCGATCAGCTCCGGGCGAATGTAGGCGCGGAAGTACGGCACGCCATACGCCACCAGCGCGAATACGCCTCCCGGAGTGTAGGCATACGCCCGCTCGACCGTGCGGAG
>DAHUXT010000138.1 GCA_027307065.1 Ktedonobacteria bacterium | reverse complement strand
GAAGCGGTATGCATCCGAGGATGCTGGGAGGCTGGTGAACGGGATCCTGGGCAAGCTCGTGCGAGAGGGGCAGGCAAGTGAGCAGTGACGAGTCGTTGTCGCGTGCTGAGGAGCTGCTGAAGCGGGTCGAGGACGTGCGCGCCGAGCTCGAGCTGACCTTCGGCAACATCGACCGCACCACGCCCAAGGGCGTGCAGAACGTCATCGTGGCCAGCAACCACCATGAGCATTTCCGCCGCTGGATGGAGGAAACCGACCCGCGGGCAGACCTCAAGAACCTGATGATCTGGGCCGAGACTTTCGTGGCCATGGGCGGCGCCACCCGCATGACGGACCACGGCGCCGAGACGCTGGACCCCTTCATATGGTGGGGCCAGCGGATGCTCCGCTGCGCCGGCCGCACGCGCTTCCTGCGGCGGGATGAGAGCTGCCGTATCGCTGGCATCGAGGTGGGCTATCACGGCGACCAGGGCGCCAACGGCGCGCGCGGGCACCTCACGGCGTTCAACAAGATCGGCGCGAAGACCGTCACCGGCCATAGTCATACACCTGGCATCCGCGAAGGCGCCTATGCCGTGGGCACCAGCTCGCGCCTGCGCCTGGAATATAACCAGGGCCCCAGCTCCTGGCTGCAGACCCATTGCGTCATCTATGCCAACGGCAAGCGATCCCTGATCAGCGTGATCAATGGCAGATGGAGGGCATGACCATGAAACATGACAACGTCCCGTGAGTGAAGTCCATCCCGTCGGCAGCAGCATGGAAACCGCCTCTGGCGTGAGGGACGCAAATGTCGCGCGTAATACCTCCGCCTCCAACACTGAGTCTTCGAAAGGGTGCATCAGCAGTGGGATATCGCCCTGCTGCTCGGAGATCGCCTCGAGCGACTCCCAGCGGATCAATCGCCGGCGGCGCAATACGGAGATAGCTCGCCAGTACGCCGCGTTGTAGAGCCACCGCCGCATGTCGTCTTCGCCGCAACGCCCGTCAAAGGGCGCGGCGCCCCGCTGCGATGCGCGCCAGGCATCGCAGAAGACATCCTGAACGATGTCGCGGGCGTGCTCGTTGTCGCTGATGAATCCGCGCAGAAAGCTATAGAGCGGCCACTGGTAGCGATTGAGCAGGTCGCCAAACGCTCCAGGGGCCAACATTTTCGGCGCGGAAACATCCTTCATGCGGTAGTCTCGCTCATGCGGTAGTCTCGCTGAATATGGCTCTCCACATCTACTCTGATATGCCCTTCCACTTAGTACTCCGCACGAGCCGCCTCTATGGGGACAGGGTGGGAATTGGTTTGGCGATGTTGTTCGCTTCTGCTCGTTCTACCAGGTCTGCTATACATGACGAGTGAGACGAGGAGTTGGATGAGGGTGATAGCAGGGAGAAGATCGTTTATGTGTTTCGTGGCGAGTGGCTGGACTGGAGCTTGGAGAGCTAGTGGCGCTGGTGGCGACAGCGGCGCTGGTGGCGACAGCGGCGATGGTGGCGTAGTGATGGCCCCTGGGGCGGGCTGGACGTATGCGCGTCGTTCGCCGCGGCATGGATGTGGTTGTCAAAGCGGTTGACAGGTGGCTGAATCCGCACGCGACGGAGCAGATCGTCCGGCAGGGGAAGCGTGGCCCGCCAGCTGCTCCCATCTTCTTCGAGTCCCTGGTGCAGCGGCAGCAGCTCGAGCGGCATGGTTTCCAGCAGGGTCTCCACCATGCCTTTGTCGTCGTGATCGGAGCCGCTACAACTCATGCGCATCCCCCCGCGCCCGCGAAGGGGAACTCGACGCGGCGCTTGCCACGGTCATGTGCCCACGCAACTCGCGTAGCGCCCGGCGCAGCCGCGTGCGGACGGTGGCAGGCGGAATGCCCAGAATGGCGCCGACCTCGGTGGCGTCCATCCCAGAGTAGTAGCGCAGCACAACCACCAGCCGCAAATCCTCGCCGAGGGTGTGAATTGCCCCGCGCAGATCCATCGAGTTGGCATGATCGCTGGCACCGGGATCGCCGCCCAGCAGAGCCAGTGGCGCAGCCTCATCATCGTACAGCGGCTCAGTCAACCTCCGGCGCGTGCCAAAACGTCCGCGCTGCCAATCGCGGCAGACGTTGACGGTGATGCGCAACAGCCACGAACGCGCCGCCGCTTTTTCGCGGAGCGTCGGCCACGCCTGCCAGCCGCGCATGATTGCCTCCTGGGCGGCATCTTCGGCGTCGGCAGTGCCAACGAGCGCCGCGGCGACCCGCAGAATCGCGGTGGCATGGAGTGGAATGATCGCCGCGAACTCGGCGTCATCCACACTGAACGTAGGTGCGCTGGCATGCTGAGAGGCCCCCACCGACCGCACCATGGTATCCAATCGCTGACCGGAAAACGCCATTTTCATGCCTCTCCATTCCATAGGTACGATCCGTTCCATTCCTCGCGTTATCCGCTCCATGATTAAAGAAGGACCGGAACAACGGAAGTGTTTTCGCATGGCTCGGTGTCATCCACGTGTGAAGCTCTACTACTTACACAATCGAACGACCGCATTTGTAACGGACAGCTCAGCTGAAAATTGGTCATCCGCTGAAATCAGTGGATAACTTTGACGAAGGAGCAGCCACCAAATGAACGATATGAACGACTCGCAACAGCGGCAACAATCGGCTCCCCGTGCCGAGCGCATCGATCTGACAGCACGCCAGTCCGACGCAGTGGCAGGGCAGCGGGTAGGCGTGATTGGATCGCTGGTCGGCTCCGATCTGAATGTGAACCTGGTGCGACTGGAACCCAATGAAGTGCTCGCGGCGCACACGAATACCGAAGTGGATGTGCTGCTGGTAGGCATCGGCGGCGCTGGTGTCGTCGCGCTGGACGATGGTGACGAACCACTCGACGCGGGCAGCGCGGTCTACGTGCCAAAGACGCTGCGCCGGAGCATTCGCGCGGGCAGCCAGGGAATCGTCTACCTCACGTGCCATCGGCGGCGCGGCGGGCTAATGCCTGCTCCGCGAAAGTCCATCTGAGCGATGCTCAGCCGCTGCTATTGTCGTGTTGAATGGCGCGGTGAAACATCATCAGCCACAGCAATGCTCCCAGCGCGCTCGTGGCGTACCGGACGGTGTCGCCATCGCCGGCATGCGTGAAGCAATTTCACGCCTACGCGTTCTCCCCACATGCCTCCCTCAACGTGTGCGCAATTACCATTGGCGCCTGCTGACAGTGTACTGGGCGTCTGCCGAAGTGAACACGCATAACCCGTAGAATGACTCGCATGATGGAGATGACGCTGCGAACGGCTCGCGAGTTTCATCACATATTTCATCGCGCTGGCCAGTGCTGGAAGCGCCAGGCTGATTCAGGGGAAAATAAAGGCTCCTCCCATTCGGTAATGAATGGGAGGAGTGTAAGAGGGAGCTTCTGCTATGAGGCAGGATGAGCGGTTGCCTCGGCGGGGCGCAGCTGGCCATATTCGCCGGGATCGGTCACGACCGAGGTATCGATCACGTGCTGCGTCTCGAGCCAGCGTTCCGCGTCAATTGCGGCGCGACAGCCCTCGCCCGCGGCGGTGACTGCCTGGCGGTAGCGATGATCATCTACATCGCCCGCGACAAAGACGCCCGGCACATTGCTCATCGTATGCTCGACGGGCTTGAGATAGCCGATCTCATTCATAGCGAGAATGCCCCGGAAGATCTCGGTATTGGGCTGGTGGCCAATTGCCACGAAGAATCCCTGCACCGGCAGATCCTCAACCGCGTCCGTCTCCAGATTGCGCAGACGCACCGCCTCGACCGCCTGGTCGCCAATTACGTCGTCGATGGCGGAATTGAAGTGAATGGTGATCTTCGGATGCTCACGCACGCGCTGCTGCATGATCTTGCTGGCGCGGACACTGTCGCGCCGATGCAACAGGTGCACCTGCGAGGCGTAGCGCGTCAGAAAGAGCGCCTCCTCCATCGCGGTGTCGCCGCCGCCGACCACGGCGATGTCCTGGTCGCGGAAGAAGAAGCCGTCGCAGGTCGCACAGCCGCTGACGCCACGCCCCTGGAGACTCTGCTCGTTGGGCAGGCCAAGCCACTTGGCACTGGCGCCGGTCGCCACGATCACACTGCTGGCGAGATACTGGCTATCACTGGTCCAGAGCTGGAAGGGTCGGTGCGAAAAGTCTACCCGCTCGACAGTCTGCGGAACCATGTCCGCGCCGAAGCGGCGAGCCTGAGCCTCGAATTTATCCATCAACTCCGGGCCTTGAATGCCCTCTTCGAAGCCAGGATAGTTCTCGACGTCGCTGGTAATCATCAACTGGCCGCCAAACGACTCACCCTGGAGGACGAGCGTGCGCAGATTCGCGCGCGCGGCATAGATGGCCGCGGTATAGCCAGCCGGGCCAGAGCCGATAATGGCGACATCATAGACAGTAGAATCGCTCATAAAACAGACCTTCCTCGTGCGTAGCTGATCGGAGTATGCATGTCATCAGACTATACCACGCCCTCTATTATACCATACCCCCGTTAGGTATGGCAAGTCATGGCACTCTTGACCACCATGGCACGGACTGGCTACACTCGTTCTATCACGTCAGACAGCGCCGTCGGGACCTCGGCGGAATCGCGTCGCCCGCACATGCCGCCAGACGCATCAGATGTGTGCCACCGAACGTATACTATGTAGAGAGTACGCATCGCGCGGCAGAGCATATCTCGCCGCCCGCGGTTCGCTGCTTCAAGAGCGTCTGGTGTGCCGTCGCGTGACGGAGGTGGTCATGAGCATCCATATCAATCCGATTTACCTCACCGCTGTGATTCTCGCCTGGTTTGCGATCTACCACCTTGCCTACGCGCTCATCGGCATCGCGCGCGATCGATCGCTGGTCGGCTGGAGCATCGGACCGCTGGGGATCAACGCGATTACGATGCAGCAGCCGCCTGTCAGCCAGGTTATTATCCAACTTGCCAGCGCCGCGGTAGCCGTCGCGGGAATTTCGTATGCCAGCCTCTATCTGCTGATCCCGCCGCCCATTGCCGGGTTGCAACAGACCGTCTCGGCGGAACTGGTAGCTGTGGCGATTCCGGTGGCGCTGTTGACGTTCTGGCGGCTGCTGGGCATTCTGCGCGAGTGGCGCTTTCCGCTCTGGGGCGAGGCGCGCGTGCTGGCAAGCATTCAACGGAGCCGCGCGACCGGCGCTGTGGTGGTCTTTACGGCGATGGGGCGTACCTTCCTGCGCGAGCGTTTCGGCGCGACCCCCGGCGAGTTTTTGCGCACCGCGCGCTACTAGATGCTGGCGTCGAGCCACCGCGCCGCTGGAATTGAGGAATCGTCACGATGGCCGAGACGTCCGATCCGAACTGCCCGTTCTGCCGTATCGTCGCGGGCACGCTCCCCAGCGCGCAGGTCTATCATGACGACGACGTAATCGCCTTCCGCGACCTGCATCCTCAGGCGCCCGTCCATGTGCTCATTAGTCCGCGCCGCCATATCGCTGGCATCAACATGCCCGAGGCCGCCGATGGTGCGATGCTGGCGGCAATGGTACAGGCGGCGAATACCGTGGCGCGCAATGAGGGCGTCGCGGAGAATGGCTTCCGTCTGGTCTGGAATGTCGGGCAGAACGCGGGCCAGAGTGTCTTCCATCTGCATCTACACCTGCTTGGGGGCCGCCATCTCGGCTGGCCGCCCGGATAAGCCTCCGGATAAGCGCCAACGCGCCACTTGACTGAGATGACAGGACAGGAGAATCGCCACCATGGGAGAGCGCGTATCCGGACCAGCGCAGCATCCAGTGCTGATCGTTGGCGCGGGGCCAGCCGGACTGGCGGCCGCGGCCTGCCTGACACAACGCAAGGTTCCCATTCGCATCTTCGAGGCGGGCGATGCGCCTGGCTATACCTGGCGTCGGCTCTATGATCGCCTGCACCTGCATACGGTGCGCGCGCTCTCGGGCTTGCCAGGGTATCCGATGCCACGTCGCTTCCCGCGCTATCCCTCGCGCGAGCAGGTGGTGGAGTATCTGGATGGCTATGCGCGGCGTTTTGGGCTGGTGATCGAGACGGGGATGCCGGTGCAACGGGCCGCGCCGGAGGGCGATCGCTGGCGCGTGGAGACACCCGGGGCGCGCACACGGGGCAGGCGCTGGTCTCGGCCACGGGCATTTTTAGCAATCCGATGCAGATGCACTATCCCGGCGAGGAGTCATTTCAGGGGCAGATCACCCATTCCAACGTCTATCGCAACGCGACGCCATTTGTGGGGAAGCGCGTGCTGCTGATCGGCGTGGGCAACTCGGGCGCGGAGATCGCGGTAGACCTCGCCGAGCATGGCGCGCACCCGACGATCTCGATTCGCGCCGGGGCGAATGTCGTACCGCGCGAGTTGGCGGGCATTCCGATTCAGCGGTGGGCGCACTTGATTACTCATCTGCCGCCAGCACTGACCCAGCGGGTGCTGGCTCCGGTGATGCTGCGCCAGGCGGTGCGGCGGCAGACACAGGCGGGTGTGCCACGGCCTACGGTGGGCATCCTGGAGAAGCCGGGCGTGCCGGTAATCGGTCTGGAGTTGCTGCAGCAGGCACGCGCGGGCGCGATCGCCATTCGTCCCGCGGTGGAGCGCTTCACCGAGCGGGGCGTGCGCTTCATAGATGGACACGAAGAGCTGTTTGACTGTGTGCTGGTGGCGACCGGGTATCGTCCCAGCCTTGCGTATCTCAGCGATGTGCTCCCGCTGGATGACGCTGGCTTCCCACGGATGGATGGCGTGCGGTCGCTGGACCTGCCCAACCTCTATTTCGTCGGAATGTATAACAACATTCGCGGCACGCTCTTCAATATCGCGCACGAGGCGCCGCAGGTAGCCCAGGCGCTTGCGACTTGACAGGCCATCGGAGGGTGCGGTATAGTTGGGAAGCCGACGCGGGAGCGCCGGTACGCAGCAATGCGGGAGTGGCTCAGGGGTAGAGCATCTCCTTGCCAAGGAGAAGGTCGCGGGTTCGAATCCCGTCTCCCGCTCCATCGCGGCGACGTCGCCAAGTGGTAAGGCAAGGGTCTGCAAAACCCTCATCACCGGTTCGAATCCGGTCGTCGCCTCCGGGAACAATCGCCTTAGATGCGCATCCCACCTTCACGCGAGGGTGGGATTGTTGTTTCCCGCCGTCGTCAGAGATGGCCCGTGACTGAGACCGCTTTTGTTGGAAGTCTTATCTATAGGAAAGTACGCCGCAGCCTAAAGGCCATGGCCAAATCGCATCTGCGCAGCGCGACGACAACGTCACTGGTCGCGCCGCTATGCCCTGGCACCGATAATTGCCGGATGAGCGCCGCATCGCTTGGACCGACCTGGCCGCCGAGCGCCGACTGACCCTGGGACAGCACCGTCGCGAAGTACCGCGCAGTGCGCCGAGGGCGAGGGCTGTCATTATGAGAACGGAGGGATGACACATCGGCGCGTCATACGTGGCGGTGCTGCGGCGGTGATCGTGGCAGCAGTCGCGGCATATGCGTTATGCGTGTTGCCGCGTTATGCCGGTTCGAGCGCGGGATTGATACCGCGACGGGCGCAGGCGGCAGTGAAATCTACCCCGGACGACCATACCTGATCGAACGCGATCTTGAGGCAGCGCGCAAGCTGGAAATTCTCGATGACAAGCGTGGTCAGCCCGCTGTCCCCAGCTACTGGATCAACCATCGCCAGCATGACGATGCGCTCGTCGATAATGCCCATCTTCATCGGCAGCTCCTCGACAAAGCGCGCCTGTTCGCCAGCGGCGATGAAGCGCTGGACGCCTTCGCAACTCAGTGGATCATCGAGCAGGGTGAATTCGTAGACGCTTCGCAGCTCGCGGGTGCGCGCCAGTTCGAGCCCAACATCGTTTTCCTCAATGCGGACCGCGGCGGGCATCTTGCTGAAGACGAGCATCTCCTTCTTGGTCGACCGTTGAAGCTCGTTGAAGCGTTTCCCGACGGCATCGGGTGACCGCAGCAGTTCGATATAGTCGAGCGGATCGCTGTGCATACCGCCTTCGATGAAGGACGGGCCCAACTCTTCGCGTATCACATCGGCATCGGCTTCGAGCGATTGCAGCCGGTCGCGGTGGATGCTCACGAGCATGTCAACGGCTTCCGCTGGCGGGATCGCCACGAATTTGGATGTGCGGCCAGGGCGCTCGAAGGCGAGTCCCTTCGCCACCAGGCTATCGACTACATCATAAATACGCGGCCTGGGCACGCCAGCAACCCTGGCAATTTCCGCTGGGGTAGATCCATCGCGCCGGATGAGCGCCACATAGGCTCGCGCCTCGTACAGGGTGAGTCCCAGGCGGACGAGCCGCTCGACGATGGCCACAGACTGCCCCCTTCTTCTGACGTACTCCCTGCTTCTCAGTCGATGAGAGCCTGCGCGGTCCGCAACATTCCTTGCAGTGGGCAGGGCATCCTCGACGAATAGATTGCATCGCTACTTATACAGCAAACAATCCGAGTTGCCAAGCACGAATATCCAGGCGAACGGTGCGCCTGGGGAGCACGACTTCTAGCCCACCTATTGCGCGAAGCGCTCCCTGCCGTCCATTGCTCGCTTCTCTCCCGCTCGACACTGTATCCTACGGGTCGAGTATCATCTTCGCCCATCTTCGTGTGCATCGCGGCATCACACTGTTCGTCTGTTAGTCTACCACGCCCCGGCGCACGCAATCGTACCGATGCCCACGGGTGAACCCCTCGGCTACCAGCCCATATCTCCTATCGAGCAGAGAGGCGCCGCACCCCATGATACCACGCCCCAGCGACATTCCCGCGCACGTGTTGACTGCCCTAACGCATTCGTGTTACTCTTTGTACCACGCTCAATGGTACTAGTTTACCACGGATCATCGGTAGTCAACGGAGACATTCATGAGACGCACCATCGTGAGACGGATTGTCGTTGCGGCTGTGTCGATAGCGTGTCTGGCGGTCGCGCTCGTGGCGCCATGGCACGCCGGCCGGGCTTCGGCGTCGGCTCCCAGCGGGCCAACCCATGTAGCCGTCTATACACTCATCACCGGCGACCGTGTCGCCGTCAGCCAGACGCCGGATGGCAGGCCCAATGTCACGCTCATGCCTGGCTCATCGGGCGCCGGATCCATCCAGGTTCTCGCCAGCGGCCAGCATCTCTACGTGCTGCCGACTGACGCCGCCGGCTACATCGGCCAGCCGCTCTCCATCGATCTGTTCGATGTCAACGCGTTGACACCGACAAACTCTTCCAGTACGGCAACACAGCCGCAGTTGACGGTGAACTACGCGCCGGGCAGCGCGCACCGTTTGCCACCGGGGCTGAGCATTGGCGCAACTGGCGCGGTGACGGTGAGCAATCCGAAGGCATTTGGCCGCGCGCTCGCGAACCAGTGGAACGCCGACAAGCGCGGCGCGACCTCACACCTGTTCGCCGGCATAGCGCGCATCAGCCGTGCGGGCGTGCAGACCGCCACGACCGCTCCCGGCACGATGTATACCATCAAAGTCATGGCGTTTGACCGTACCGGACGGCCCGCGTCGTACGACCTTGGTGTGGCGATGAACGCCGACGACGTCAATATGTACCTGGGGCAGCAGGGCTTCTTCCGGGGCACTGCCTCGTTCAGTGTTCCGGCGGGCCACTACAGCATATCCGCGTACATCGGAACCTATCATCCGGACACCAATAACGTCGACTTCACCCTCGCGGCATTGCCGGAGGTGAACGTGATCCACGATGTGACCGTCATTCTGGATGCGCGCAAAGGTCAGTTGGTCTCGGCGAAGACGCCGCAGCCAACGTCTACAGTTCAGGCACAACTGAGCTATCAGCGCGATTCACAGTACACATTCCCTTTCACCGCGACGTTCACCACCTTCGGGCCAAATGCGCTCTACGCGACGCCCACGAGACCTGTCACGGTGGGCAAGTTGTAC
>DAHUXT010000137.1 GCA_027307065.1 Ktedonobacteria bacterium | reverse complement strand
CTTCTTGCGCTCGCGAACGATGTAACCCTTCTTCTCCAGGACAGTCAGATGATAGTCCACATGTCCGGTCGAGAGGATTTGCACTTCAGCGCCGATTTCGCGATTGGTGGGCGGCCGTCCCTCTTTATGGATATATCGCTCAATAAAATCCAGAATCTTCGACTGGATATCGCTCATTTCGCGTCTCACGGCAGATTCTCCTTGCGCCACCTCGAATTCAGACATGCAGTGTCATAGAACCCACGTTCTACAGTGTAACAGACGAGATAATCTTCTGTCAACGGCTCGACATGTGCGGTCATGTCATTCAGAAGTGCCGGGAGTTATCGCGAACACTGGCGCAGGTTGTACAGTCGCATACTGGTTTGTTCCCCGGCACGCATCCACGTGCCGTTTTTATTCGTTATGAAGGGTAAGGGTGCATCTCGGTTGGTCGCCTGTGAGCGACCGCACGCGGCAATTTAGCCGCCTGCAAGGCTACGGCACGGGTCCGATTCATTTGCGCCGCAGATGTATGTGGATGTAAAATGAGGGGGTCATGTACTGGGAATACCTCACCAGGCAGGGCTGGTTTTCAGGAGGGAGCATAACCCATGGTCGAAGTGTCGGTCGAGAGCGTACGCATTAATCTCGCGACGAACCAGCGGGTGGTGATCCTCAAGGACGGTTCAACGGATCGCTATCTCTTTATCTGGATTGCCAATCCAGAGGCGTATTCCATTGCAATGGAAATACAAGGTACCGCTTCTCCGCGCCCGCTCACACATGACCTGTTGAAGACAGTCATCACCGAGCTGGGCGGCAAACTCTCTAACGTGATTATCAGCGACCTGATCGACGATATTTTCTATGCACGACTTGTGCTCGACGCCGATGGGCGTCATGTTGAGATTGACGCGCGTCCCAGTGATGCAATTGCGCTTGCCGTACGCTTGAAGGTGCCAATCTACGTCTCCGATAGCGTCATGGAGCAAGCGGGCGTTAATGTCCAGGAAGGCGCCGAGCTCGACGAATCGCGCGCCACGTCAGGCGACGAGGCCACTATCCCTGACAACCTCGACGTCTATCGCGATTTCATCAACAATCTCGACGCGCTCGACGAGTTTGGCAAATCGGATTAGCGGCGCATGCTACCGTCAGCGGCTCCTTCCTGGGCATGAATAAGAGAAGCGGTCCGGAAAACATCTGGACCGCTTCGTTTCGTGTTCGTATAGGTTTCCGGGAGCGAAATGCCGTCTCATCGCTACTGGTACGGACTCCCTCCGCCAGGGATCAATTTTCCCTGACAATTGCCTGAGCTATATCTCCACGGGCTGGTGGGATCTTGGGTGAACTCGATACACGGCAGCGTATCTGGACCAGCGTTGCCGATGTTCGCCGGCGGCGTAACGCCGTTGATGATCCAGTCGACAGATGTGATGCCCGCCGACGTGTATTTGATCTTGTGCACGCCACTCGGCACCGGGAATGGAGTCTTCGCGTAACCCTTTTCCGCGTAGAGCATGCCGCGCATCCAGATCGGCGCGGCGCCTGTGATACCGTCAATGCGGTTCATGGATGTATGGTCGTTGTTGCCGCCCCAGAAGCCCCCAGTAAAATCCATCGTGTACCCGAGGGTCCAGTCATCCTGAAAGTCGTTACCAGTACCCGTCTTGGCAGCCGCCGGCCAGGCATTGGGCGAAGGCCAGGTTGTCTGCCCGGTTGGGTTGCCGGGAGGGCGTGTGCTCAGATACGCATGGCAGTCGGCGTTACTGGGATCAAGAAAGAGTGGGCTGCACGCGCCGAAGTCCTTCGCGCGGGTGAAGTTATCGCTGAGGATACTTGTCACCAGGTAAGCAACCTGTGGGCTCATCACCTGGATGGGCGTCGGCACGGAGTACTGGAAGAGCGCATCGTTAGAGCTATCGGTGATTCGTTCGATCGCATGCAGCGGGATGAATTGCCCGTAATTCGCAAAGACCGTGTACGCCTGAATCATCTCATAAGGGGTCACGTCGAGCGTGCCGAGCACCGAGGAAAGACCCCAGGTGCTTGCCGCAGGCCACTCAGTGATGCCCATGCGCATCGCCATCTTGCGCACATCATCCACACCTGCGAACTGCATCACCTTGACCGCGGGAATATTCAGTGAGTTCTGCAGCGCGGTACGCAGTGTGATCTTGCCCCAGAACTGGTCGAAGTTGAAGTCAAGCGGATTGTAAGGCTTGCCCGCGCCATTGTCCCAGAAGATCGTCGGCATATCGGAGATCGACATGCCAGGGAACCAGCCCTTGGAGAACGCAGTGGCATAGACAATTGGCTTGAACGAAGAGCCAGGGCCACGGAAACCTTGCGTCACGACGTTGAACTGGCCGTCGATCTTGTGGCTGTAGTAATCAACGCTCCCCAGCATGACTTTGATAGCTCCGGTATGATGGTCGACGATCATGCCGGCGATGTTGGTGATGTTGTCATTGCGAATGAAATGGTGCCCGACGTAATCATCGCGATCATTGCCGTACAGATGGTCTTTCATGTACTGCTGAACGTGATTTTGCAGGTCGAGATCGAGCGTCGTGTAGACATTGAGGCCCGAGCGCGTCAGATGCAACTGACCCGTCTGCAACATGGTCGAAAGCTGGTTTTCGACAAAGGTCACGAAGTGGGGCGCAAGGTTCTTGGCGGCGGCCTGCGGATGAAAGAATGTCGGCGATGCTGACTCCGCGAGCGCTGCCTTCATGTCGTCTGACGTGATATATCCCGCCACGATCATCGATTGCAGCACCTGCGCCTGGCGGTCGTGCGCGTGCTGTGGGTGCAATAGCGGATTGTTGGTATTCGGGTTCTGTGGAATGCCCGCCAGCATCGAGGCCTGCGCCAGATCGAGATGCTGCGCCGCAGATTCTCCCGTTGCCGGATCGTCCTGGTAGCCGAAGTATGAGGTCGCCGCCGCGTCGATGCCATACGCTTCCTGGCCGTAGGGAATCGAATTGAGATACATCTCCAGGATCTGGCTCTTGCTATAGACGCCCGACGTGGTCATCCCTATGGCAAGAATCGCCTCGCGCAGCTTGCGATCGAACGTCTCGTTACTGTTCAGCACGTTGTACTTGATGAGCTGCTGGGTAATCGTGCTGCCGCCCTGGTTGATGCTTCGCGTCTGGAGATCGGAGACGCCCGCGCGCACGATCGAGGTGAAATCAATGCCCTGGTTTATCCAGAACGAGCGATCTTCGATGGCAACTGTGGCGTTCACCACCTGGAGCGGTATGTGTGACAGCGTAATGCTGTGCTGCGCGCCGTAATTCGAAAACTGGTAGAGCAGCACTCCCTTGCTGTCGAAGATGCGCACGCTGTCATGCGACGATACGGTGCGGTTGAGGGTGTTGATGACGGCCTGCTGTGATTGATAGTAGGAGGCCGCAACGCCCAGCGAAGCGGTAAGTATGCTTAAAATGAGTGCGCCTGTGATGATGGCCGAGGCCCACGCCAGCCGTACGAGGGTATTGCTTCGGGCAGCTTGGCGCGCGCGAACCGAGTGCCGCAGGTAGAAGATGTAACGACGACGGCGGCGAGACAATCGAAGCCGCTGCGACGCGGGCATCGACGCTATGTAGAAGCCCGGAACCTGCTGCTGGCCGCTCCAGTCGGCGACATCGCCAAAGGCATCATCCTCGCCAATGGCGTAGCCATCGCTGGCAACGATGGTGTCTTGATCCTGGATGTCTCTGTCTATATCAGCGTCGACTATGTTAGCGTCGACTATGTCGCCGGAGAACACGTTGACCTGTGTAGGGACGTCCTCGAACGCAGCGTCGTTCACGGGCTCAGCGTCGTTCACGGGCTCAGCGTCGTTCACGGGCTCAGCGTCGTTCACGGGCTCATCCGGCACGGCTGGCTCTATTGGTGATGCTTCGTGTACATCAGCCGGCGGTTCTTCTGGTGAATCGGCCGTGGCGTGGTCAGGCTCAGCCTGATGATTCTCAGGTGACTCGGCGTCGTTCGGCGAATCATTGTTGGCCGCCTCGGATTCGCTCGTCGCCTCGACGGACGGATCCTTTGGGTTGTCGCCGGGTGCGGGTGTACGTCCTGTGCTGTCCACTATTCCACTCCTCTATGTGGGCGCATCCAGTATCCGCGAAGCTCAGGCCAGCTCCATACAAGCCGTGCTCCACGCCGTATTAGGGCTAAAATAATATGGTTACGACGCTTTGCTCGCAGGACTCGTGCCCGTATCGATGACACAGTATTCCAGAACATGAGACGGATAAGCCACAATTCGAGTATCTTGTTATACCCCATTCGGCTTCCCTGCTCAGCGATAAAGTATACGTCGTGTGTTCGAAGTCAGCCATTGCCGCTGCAGGAGTACCAGCCTCCAGTAGCCTTATTCACGCTGTGATACAGTAGTATGAAGTCTGCTGTCTTGCCTTCTACCAACCATCGTCAGAATCGTAGACGGCAGATGATGTGGATAATTCACCTTGTGCTGTGCCTGCGGAGACGGTAAAATCAGTGATTAGCGTGTCAGGCGAGGTATTAAGCAACGCAGCACGTGGTTCCTGAGACCCCGGGGAGGTTTCCGTTGAAGGTTGTTGTTGCCGGAGGGGCGGGTCTTATTGGGTCCCATTTGTGTGCTCGCTTACTCCGGGATGATCATACAGTCTGGTGTGTCGATAATTTACTGACTGGTTCTCAGCGCAATATCGAGTCGTTGAAGAGCAACGCGCATTTCCACTTCATCGAGCACGATGTCACGCTGCCGCTGGAACTTGGCACGACCATTGATGCGGTCTTTCAACTCGCGAGTCCGGCGAGCCCTGTTGGCTACTGGACACACCCCTTCGAGACGATTCGGGCGAACAGCGAGGGCACCTGGAAGTTGCTTGACCTTGCTCGCGCAAGCGGCGCCAAATTCCTGATGGCCTCAACCTCTGAAGCGTACGGCGACCCGCTTGTCCATCCGCAGACAGAAGATTACTGGGGCAACGTCAATCCCGTGGGTGTGCGCTCGTGCTACGACGAAAGCAAACGTCTTGGCGAAACGATCACGATGGAATTCTACCGCCAGTATGCGGTGGATGCCCGCATCGTGCGCATCTTCAATACCTACGGACCGCATAGCCAGCTGAACGACGGGCGCATGATCCCCAGCTTCATTCTGTGGGCACTCGCCAACGATCCCATCACGATTCATGGTACGGGCGAACAGACCCGCAGCATCTGCTACGTGGAAGATTTGGTCGAAGGGTTGATTCGCGCGATGTTCACCAATGGCACGACCGGTGAAGTGTTCAACCTTGGCAACCCCGAGGAGCATACCATCCTCGAATGGGCGCAGACGATCATTGAACTCTGTGGCTCGAAGTCTGCGCTTGTGTTCGAGCAGAAGCGCGAAGATGATCCGGAGCGCCGACGTCCAGATATCTCCAAAGCCCAGCGTGTGCTTGGCTGGGAGCCGAAGATCGATCCGAAGACGGGCTTGACCTGGACCATCGAGTGGTTTCGCCGCGAATGCGAACGGAGCAATGAGCGCCTTAACGCCAACGTCAACGGCTAATCCACAAAAACGTGCTTGAACCATGCTCGCCAGCCTTCCCGCCGGGATCGGCGCGCCATGTGCGTCACCGCGAGAACGGGCACTCCTGCCAGGAGCGGTGTCGTTGCCAGTACCGTGACACGGCGATTTTAGCCAGGAACTCGTTTGTGTTATGCTGAAGCCCGGGTAGGCTGGCACTCATGCGGCCGGTGAGAATAGCCGTGCGGAAGTTGGGGATGTTTCGACAATGCGAGTTGCATTCAACGCGCTCCATGTGCAGGAGCCGCACACAGGCACTGGACGCTATGTCACCAGCCTCCTCCGTGCACTTGGGCGCGTCGACGGCATCAACGAGTATGTGGTGCTCAGCCGCGCCGAGGCCAAAAACGTTCCTGAAACACCCTCAACTTTTCAATGGGAGGCGCTTCCCTCAAGCCGATTTCGGCGCGCGAGCGAGCCGGTCGCTCGATTCGTCTGGGAGCAGCACACTTTCCCCCATGCAGCCAAGCAGCGCGGCGCCCGCCTGATGCACGTGCCATACTTTGCGCCACCCCGCCGGAAACTGGGGATTCCCCTGGTTACGACCATTCATGATGTCATCCCAATGCGCCTTCCCGCCTATAGAGCCACCGCGACCGCGCAGGCCTACGCGCGCTTCGTCGCTGATTCGGCCAAGCATGCCGATATGCTCATCGCGGTCTCGGAGTTCTCGAAGCGCGACATTATGGAGGTATTGGGTGTTCTCGAAGACCGTGTGCGTGTCATCTGGGAGGCGCCAGCCCCGCAATATCGGCGCGTGCAGGATGCCCGCCGGCTGATGGATGTTCGCGAGAAATACGGGCTCAGCGACACATTCGTATTGAACGTCGGCGGCCTCGACCAGCGCAAGAATATCCAGTCGCTCGTCGGCGCGTTTGCCGCGGTCTATCATGAGATGCGCCTGCCAGATCTCCAACTTTTCATTGCGGGCAATCCGGATCGTCTCGGGAGTAGCCCACTCTATCCAGATTGGCGCTACCTCGCCGCAATGTTCGAGGTTGAGGATAATATCGTCTGTATGCCGATTGATGAAGACGATTTGCCAGCGATGTACAGCGCGGCGTCCTGTTTCGCCTACACGTCGCTCTATGAAGGATTCGGCCTCGTTCCCCTAGAAGCCATGGCATGTGGCGCGCCAGTGGTGTGCTCCAATCGCACGTCGTTGCCAGAGGCTGTCGGCAGCGCTGGTGTGCAGGTCGATCCCACCGATACCGACCGGCTGGGCGCAGCTATTCTGCGCGTGCTCACGTCGCGCGAACACCGCGACGACCTGCGCGCGCGCGGGCTGGCCCACGTGCGCAAGTACAACTGGGAGCAGGTTGCGGCTGAAACCAGCGCGCTGTATGCCGAAGTGACCGGAACGACCCACGATTAGGCGATAGCCATGTATATTTCCGCTGATGACTCCATTGATCTGCAGATTCATACCATCTACAGCGACGGTCATTGGCAGCCGTTGGCGCTCTTCGACCATCTTGCGCGGGAACGATTTCGGGTGGCCAGCATTACCGACCACGACTCGATGGAGCATCTCCCCGAGTTGTGCGAGTTGGGCGCGGAGCGCGGCATACACGTCATTCCTGGCGTCGAGATGACGACGACCTGGCACGGCAAGAGCGCGCATCTGCTCTGCTACGCCGCCGAGTTCACCGGTGACGCGTTGGCCGCGTTGTCGCGTGACACAGCGGCTGCCCAACTCGCCAATACGCGCACCGTGTACGACACCTTGGTCCGCAGCGGGTACGACTTCCGCATGCCACACGATGCCTCAGTTCGCCCGATCGACAACGCGCGCTTGCTGCATGCGCACGGCTACGCTGCCTCGATGGATGAGGCGCTGAAGACGATTGCCGATGTGGGCTACCGATCGATCACGGCGCCGCTGGCCGACGCGGTGGCTGCTGCCCACGCGAGTGGCGCGGTGGCGATACTAGCGCATCCTGGGCGGGGTGGTGGTGAGATTCACCGCTATGATCTGCCGTTGTTGGCTGAATTGCTGACCGACGTCGCACTCGACGGGATTGAAGTGCGCTATCCCACCTATAGTGCGGAGCAGATCGAGGCGTATACCGCATTCGCGCGGGAGCGGTCACTCTTGGCGAGCGCAGGTTCTGACTCTCACGGCCCGAAACAGCGTCTACCTATCGCCTATCCAGCGGCACTCTGCGCCAATCTCCTGTCACGCTGCGGCGTGCACGTACGATGAAAGTGCCCCCACTGGCGTTTGAGCCAGCAGGGGCATTGGCAGCGATCAGCACACTATTCGTAGCGTAGCACTTCGAGCGGACGGACCCTTGTCGCTCCCCACGCGACCAACGCGGCCACCAACATGCACACCGCGGCGGTCGTGAACACGATGCCCAGAACGAGCGGAGCGGCGACATCGAACGGTGAGTTGAAGACGCCTCGGCTCAGGATCGCTGTGGCCAGCGTCACCAGCAACATTGCCAGCAAAGCGCCCGTGAATCCAATCGCACCGTTTTCGATCAGCACCTCGCTGAGCACACTGCGGCTGGTGAATCCGACTGACTTGAGGATACCCAGCTCGCGCCGTCGTTCCAGCATGGCGAGCGCTACCGCATTTGCGATGATGATGATGCCGGCAATCATCGCCAGCGAGGCAATCGCCGTCAGCATGATGATCAGGTTGTTGAGCAGCGTGTTGATAAGCAGCAGGAGTTCGACAAAGCTGAATGTCTGTACGCCTGGCACCGCCCTTTGAATCTGATGCAGTTTGACGTCAGCCTGCTTGGGGTCGAACTTGAGTTGGAATAGATAGAAGGGTTTGCCGCCAGATATCGTCGTCACCGGACCGGTATCAGACCATACTGAGCCAAACGAACTGTCGAGATCATTGTAGAAGCCGACGACTGTAAAGGTCACTGCCGACTTGCCATTCTGGCCCGCGACCACGAAGGTATCGTTCAGGTGGAGGCTCAGGGGCTTAAGCGAGGCCGACTGCGGCATGATGACATTGGTTGTTCCAGCATCCCCGGAACTCAGATTGCGCCCCTTGATGCCGTGGTCCAGGTGGCCAGCAACTATCGTCGTCTGCGGCGTCGAGCCGTTTGCCAGGTCATAGCCCTGAATGGTGCTCAACAGCGCATAGGCTCCCTCGCGTCCGAGATTATTCGGGCCGCCTCTGCCAGCACCCTGCACGATTGTCGCCATCGGAGCATTCCGAACCGCAATTGGCAGGCCCTGGGCGATGCTGTTCTCCTGCTGAGCTTGGATGCCTGAGATACCCTTCAAAGTCTGCTCGACCTGCGCCTTGTTATTGACCCCCGCGAGGATGAACGAGTTGTAGCGCGCGTTGGTGAGTAGCGCCTGGTTAATCTGGTCCTTGATATTTTGACCAAGCACGAGGATGATCCCGATCGCAAAGACGCCTACGAACAGCGCGACCAGTGTCGTCACGGTGCGCGCTCGCTGACGTCCAACGTTGCGCACGGCCATTTTGACATTGGACTTCCACGTTCTTGGCAAAAGCCCAACCACCACCCCGAACGCGGCGACGACCAGGAAGAGTGCCCCGAAGCCCGGCGCGAAGTACGTGATAGCGCCAGCGACGAGCAATCCGGCAACTACGATCAATGCGTACCACCACGGGAACCCATCGGGCACTGGCAGCTTGCTTATGATCACTACGACCAGCGTGAAGAACAGGCTTAGCAACAGCAGGAATAACCCAGTGCCTCCGACAGCAAAGAGCGTAAGTACCGCGTTGCCCAAGATCACATAACTGAGCGCAAAGAATAAGACGACGAGGAGCGCCGAGAGTCCGATGGTCTCCAAGATGCTTCCCGCGCGTGATCCTTCCGCCAGGCCACGCAACACCGCTAATGGCCGAATCTGGCTTGCCTGAACAATCGGCATGATGCCGAATATCAGCGCCGTGAAGAAGCCGATGGCGATGCCGGAAGCGACCGTGAGCGGGTCAATCGTACCTGGCAAGTTGATGAAGAACGCGCGCTCCACCAGCCCCTTGACGAAGAAGCTGACGCCGACGCCAATGCCCGCGCCGAGCGCACCGCCGACGATTCCGAGGATTGCCGCCTCAAGCCCGAACATCGCATACAGGTTGCCTCGCCGGTAGCCCGCCGTCTTCAGCATCGCGATTTCAAGCTGGCGGCGACGCAGAAGCACCTGCATTGTGTTGACAATGCCAATGCCGCCGATGAGCAGCGCCAGCAGCCCAACAATGCGCAGAAAGTTCCGGATGCTCTGGACGTTATTCTCATTCTGGGCCAGCGCGTCCTTTGTGGTGGTCACCGTCGCCTGCGGCAGATCAGTCTGAATGTCCTGCTTTGCGGTGGCGGCGTTCGCATCGGTGTGGCCTGGCACGTTTACGTAGACCGCGCTGTAGCCGACTGGCAGCCCGGAGCTGCTC
>DAHUXT010000136.1 GCA_027307065.1 Ktedonobacteria bacterium | reverse complement strand
CGAACATTGCGTAAAGTTGGGGAAGCAGGCCGAGACCATCGCCGGGGTTGAACTTTGTCGTCTCTATCCACCGCGCGATGCTATCTGCGGTCAGCATGATTCCAAAGCCCGCAGTGAAGATCCCGATAAGCAGGCCTATCACGGCCGGTGATAGATGGGGACCTACGACATTGGCATTTCGCATCCGTATCAGCGCAATGCTTGCAACGATGAGGCCAAACACTGTGCAGACCAGGGTCAGCGCGCCCAGAGTTGCCACACGCTGCTGGGCATCCGTTACAAATGATAGCCATATGTCACACCCACTGATGCCTGGAGGTGCGAGACATCCGACGACGACGGGCCTCAGATCAACCGATGCGCTGCGCGAGCGTTCTCCGAAGGCAACCACCAGCAGACAGAGCCCGAGGATGCCGAGACCCAGCCACCAGCGACGCGAGAACCGACGCGAGAAAGTGAGCACGGCACACGACGCTAGTGCAAGCAGCAGCGCGCACACCGCCGCGATCTGCGCCCACTGGTGAAATGGGTGAAGTGTCTCGTAGACGGGATCGACTGGCATGTGGCCTCCCGGCAAGTATCCGGCCCTGGGCATGCCAGCAGTATAACGGGTGCCTGTTTAGGATCGCAACAGACGTTCGGCAGGGTAATTAGTCGGCGGCGGACGCTGGCTCGGCGCCTGGCTCCAGACGCTGCTCGGCCTGGCGGACTGCTTCGACCAGGTCGTCGATGTCGAACGGCTTCGGCACAATTGGCACGTCCAGTTCGTCGATGGTCTCTTCACAGTCTTCGAGAGTCTTGGCCGGACTTGCCGACATCATGATGAAGACGTGTCGCGCCCGCAGATGCTTATCGTGCGCCGCAAGATCAAGCAGGTCGCAGCCATCCAGCGCCGGGAGCCGATAGTCGAGAATCGCGATCAGATGGTCCGCGCTCTCTTCGAGAATCCGCCTGCCTTCAAGACCGTTTGTGGCCGTAGTGACCTCGTATCCGGCATCGATGAGCAGGTCTCTCACCGTCTCGCGGATACCATCGTCGTCCTCGATGACGCATACTTTTGTCGCCATATGTTGCATACCTTTCACCATCTATAGTCTGCTAGTCCCTCGTTTGGCATGCTATTCACACTGCGAACGCATGAACATCTGCCAGATCCGTTTGGCTAGAATCGGGCATACGCCGCGATACCCGCGTCTGCCAGCCGTCACGCTATAATGGGCAAGACGGCAAACGCTGTGTTTACCATTTGCAAAATCATTGCCACGGTGCGCGCCGAGGCTCTCTTGCCTGAAGCGGCATCCAGGGCGTATGCTGCAGCCCACACGATTTCCGCCGCAACTTTGCCTACACCTATCGTGCGACCGGCGGCGCTGTAATGCGCCTCGCGCGGCTCTTTGGCCACACCGACCTTCTTGGCAACAATTCTGCGGCAGCAATGCAGGGCGCGCCAGCCGGACGCTCGACCCTCGACGCACAGGGAGTTTGCCATGGACTTGACGAACGACAGCTACACGATTGTGTTCCACATCACTACCGCGGATGGGGCGGAGCGCACGGAACGGTACTACCGCGACAAGCGCAGTGCGCATGACACAAAGTGCTGGGTGAAGGTGAGCACGCGTGGCAACGAGTTTCGGTCGACTGCGGAACAGGTATTAAATCACCTGCTTCCAGCACTGGCAGGGCTGCAACCTCGCCTGCGGGTAGAGGTGGAGCATCATCCGAAACGCTAGGAGCCAATGCCCATATGCATGCCATGCCCGCAGCGTCTCGTGGCAGGAAGATCGAGAGCCAGTCCCGACAGCGGAGCCAAACGTGACCCGTCGCCCTAGTTGGAGGGGGCGGCACAGATGATGCATAGATGACCAGGGAAGGGGTAAAGACTGCCCGAACCCAGAGAGGGCAGGGAGAAAGGAAGAGTGCTGTGGAGACTGCGGCAATGCGTCGGCGGGTGTTGGTGGTAGAAGATGACCCGGAATTCCGCAGCATCCTGGCGTCGGTCATGCAGTGGGAAGGATACCCGGTGCTGACCGCCGAGGATGGTGACGCGGCCCTCGATCTGCTGCGGACGAACGATGATCCGCTGGTGGTAACGCTGGACTTGCGTATGCGCCGGTACGGAGGCCTCGCGGTGCTCGAAGCGGTCGCCGCCGACGATGCCCTGGCTCAGCGGCATGCTATCATTCTGGCGACAGGAGCGATGGACATTGCCACCAATACCCGCGTCCGAGCGCTGTGTGACCAGTTACGTATCCCGGTAATTTGGAAGCCATTTGATCTGCGCGAACTCTTGGATGCGGTGGCAGCCGCACAACAGCGGCTGGCCGGTTGATGGCGTCAGGAATCCTCGTCAATCCTCGACATTTGGAGTATCCAGGCGGCACCACCAGCCGTTCGGGACGCTCAACCGGATGAAGGCCGTCCAGAGCCACATCGCCACATCGCACAGACGGAAGCAGACGCGGGAGATACGCGGCGGGAGATACGCGGCAAACACACGACAGACTCGTCTGAACTGTGCTAGAATTGATGGATGGAAATGTTCCGTGCGCCCGTTGAATCCGTCGTGCTAGCCTAGAGGCACACAGGACGGATTCGGAGGGCTAGCAGGACGGACTCTGACAGAATCCGCTGGCGTGGAAGTGCCATAAGTCCCGATGAAATCGGAGCTTCAAGGGCGGCTGCTGAAACTGGCAGACAGGACGGACTTAGGATCCGTTGGGGAAACCCGTGGGGGTTCGAGTCCCCCGCCGCCCACCACCTGGCGCCGCAGTGTGCGGTCGGCCAGCGAACGGGCGAGGTATTGACGTACCTCGCCTTTGCCATGCCTTTATCTGGTATCTGTATGTATCCGTGCATGTATCCGTGCATGTATCCGTGCGCAATGTGTGCGCCCATCGCTCGCGAGAGCGTGGGTAGCGGGGCGCGCCGTTCGCACCATAATTCGCACCATACCTGGAATGAAACTGATCTACAACCTATCCCGCGTGCGGAAGAGGAGTGAGGGGCCGGATTGGTTCCTCCTTTGGAGGATGTTGCCGTGAAAGTGACCGTAGAGCAGGCGCCGGAGAGCGAAGCCGTACTGAGCGTCGAGCTAGATTGGGATGAGCTGGAAAAAGCCTCAGATCGCGCCTATAAGAAACTGGCGCAACAATACAACGTGCCAGGATTCCGCCGGGGCAAGGCGCCACGCTCGATGATCGAACGCATGGTGGGCAAAGACGCCGTCTATCAGGAGGGCCTGGAAGACCTGGTGGATCGGAGCTACAAACAGGCCATCAAGGAACACGGCTTGCAGCCGATTGCCCGCCCGACCGTCGACGCGCCACCCATCGAATACGGCCAGCCCTATACCTTCACCGCGCGCGTTCCGGTGCTGACTCCCGCCACCCTCGGCGATTATCAGGCCATCCGCGTGGAGCAGCCTGCCATCGAGGTCAACGACGAAGAGGTTGACGGCGTTGTCGAGCGCATCCAGCAGGACCAGGCGATCAAGACACCCGTCGAGCGGCCTGCCCAGTTGGGCGACTTCGTGACCGTGGACCTGAAACTGACCGTCGGCGAGAAGGAAATCAGCAACCTGCACGACAACGAATTCGAGTTGACACTCGATCGCCCCGGCATCTTCGCGGGGATGGACGACGAAATCATCGGGATGAAAGAGGGTGAGTCGAAGCAGTTTACCACCACCGTCCCCGAAGATTACTCGAATCCCGATATCGCCGGGAAGGAAGCCCATTACGATGTCACCCTCAAGGGGGTGAAGGTGCGCGAACTGCCAGAGGTTGATGACGAACTGGCCAAGACGTCGGGCGATTTCGAAAACGTGGAGCAGTTGCGCCAGGCCATTCGCCAGCAATTGCTCGTGCAGAAGATCAACGACGCCCGTCGAACACTGCGCGACGAGGTGGTGGAAAAGGCCGTCGAAGGCGCGACCGTCGAGCCGCATCAGGTGCTGGTAGATGACGAGATCCACGCGATGGAGCACGAAACCGAGCGCATGTTGGCGCAGAGCCGCCTGTCGCTGCAGCAATATCTCTCGATCATGCAGAAGAGCCACGAAGACTATCACAAAGAACTGGAGCCAGATGCGCGCCAGCGCGTCAAACGCGACTTGGTGTTGAACGCCGTCGCCGACGCCGAGGGCATCTCCGCCAACCAGGATGAAGTGGCCCAGTGGCTCGACAACCTGAATGCCATCAGCAACGACCGGCCTGTCCGCCTGAACCAGTTGACCGACAACCAGCGCGCCAACATCGAGGGGCGCATCCGCCGCGATAAAGCGCTCGCCCGACTCGTGGATATCGCCACCGAGGGACGGGGCGATATCGTGCTGCCTGACCTCTCTGAGTTCTCCGATGAGGATGCAACCGAGGATACGGGCGCGGGTGAGCCGGGTGAGGCAGTTGAACAGGGTGCGCTGGCTGCTGCGGCTGCCGGAGCGGATGGCGCGGGCGAACCTGACGAGGCCGAAACCGCTCGTTCGGCTGACACCGAAGCATCAACGGGAGCCGTCAGCACGGCTGGCACAGATGATAATGTCGAAGCGAGCGGTGCTGCGAGCGCCGAAAATACCGCCAAAGATACAGAGGTACCAGAGCACGAGGGTTAGCCTCGCGTTGGCCGTTGTTCGGGGTATACTGCCTCTGCCCTTCACGCGCAAATCACGCAATGTTGTGGCGGATGGCACACGTTGAACGGGTAAGCGACACGATCGTGATTTCAATACGTTATAATTTATGCGTACCCATCGTTTGTACGACGGTGAGCAGGGTGTATGCTCACCAAACCGTCACAGGTCACGGTGGCAGGGGTGTCTTGCATCCGTACTACTTACTGAGAACGTCTCGCAAACGTATCTCTACCGAGTAGTGTCGGAAGTCCAAAAGTGGAGGTCGGCTTCCGCATTGCGCGACACATGAGGCATTAAGATATCTAGCAGGTATCCGGGTGGCATGTCATGTGCAGGCGGGTGCTGGGTCGGCCAGAGTCCGGCGGCGAGAACAGTTGCCAGACAACGAGGGGATGGTAAACCGTGGCAAATATGAAGGGGACACGTATGACATACCGATGCTCCTTCTGCGGCAAGAGCCAGGATCAGGTGCAACGTCTGATCGCAGGCCCGGGTGGCGTCTACATCTGTGACGAGTGCGTCGAGCTATGCCGGGAAATCATCGAAGAAGAGCAATCTTCGACGAAGCCGCGTGTCGCGACGGGTAAAATTCCCACGCCGCGCAAGATCAACGAACAACTCAACCAATATGTCATTGGCCAGGATCGCGCCAAAAAGACGCTTTCCGTGGCTGTCTATAACCACTACAAACGCATTAACTCAGCGATGCAGATCGACGATGTCGAGCTGGGCAAGAGCAACATCCTGCTCATCGGGCCGACGGGCTGTGGCAAGACACTCCTGGCGCAGACGCTCGCCAAGATCCTCGACGTGCCATTCTGTATCGCCGATGCCACCGCACTCACCGAGGCTGGGTACGTCGGCGAGGATGTCGAGAACATCCTGCTGCGGCTGATTCAGATCGCCGATTTCGACGTCGCCCGCGCCGAGCGTGGCATCGTCTACGTGGACGAAATCGACAAAATCGCGCGTAAAGCCGATAATCCTTCGATTACTCGTGATGTCTCTGGCGAGGGCGTGCAACAGGCGCTGCTCAAGATCATCGAGGGCACCGTCGCGAACGTTCCGCCTCAGGGGGGCCGCAAACATCCTCACCAGGACTTCATCCAGATCAACACCCAGAATATTCTCTTCATCTGCGGAGGCGCCTTCGAGGGTCTCGACAAAATCGTCGAAAAGCGTCTGGGCAGCCACAAGACCATGGGGTTCAAGGCCGAGCCAGGAGAGACGCCGGAGATGAGCAACGAGGCGCTGACGCACCTGAATCCGGACGATTTACTAAAGTTTGGGCTGATTCCCGAATTTGTCGGGCGTCTGCCGATTACCGTCTCGCTCGATAATCTCGATCGCGATGCGCTTGTGCGCATTTTGACCGAGCCGAAGAATGCGATCATCAAACAGTACCAGAAGTTGATGCATCTGGATCGCGCGGAGTTGAGCTTCACCGACGACGCACTCGAGGCAGCCGCCGACAGCGCGTTGAAGCAGAAGACCGGCGCCCGCGGCCTGCGCACCATCATCGAAGACGTGCTGCTGGATGTGATGTTCGAGATTCCCTCGCGCGGCGACGTGAAGAAAGTCATCATTGATGGCGAGACTATCGCTCGCCGGAAACCCGCGCAACTGATCACTCGCGGCGAGGCACGCACCGTCGAACTTGAAGACGAATCCGCGTAACGCGCCGACCTAAGCCGCATGGCTCAGTGGGTGACACTACCTGTTCGGGTACGCCAGCACGCATCGCTTCACCGGAAGGCTCCGCCTCTCCGGGAGAGGCTGTATGATGGTCCGCCATAACTCAGGAAGGAGGCGCCGGTGGCGCCGGGCAACGAGCATCGAGACATAGTTCAGCAATCAGCAGAGGCGCAACCCACCCCGCTCGTTCTGCTCAAAGATACCGTGATCTTCCCACGGATTCGTACAAATATTAGTATCGGCCGGGAACGCTCACTTTCCGCTGTCAAAGACGCCCGGGCGGGTTCGGGGTATTTCATCACTGGCACACAACGCCAAAGTTCCGTCGAGAACCCAGGCCCTGAGGATACATTCCATATCGCGACCCTCGTCGAGATTCAGTCCTTCGAGCCCCGCGACGAAAATTCGATTCAAATCAGCATCGAGGGCGTGAAGCGCGTGCGCGTGCTCGAATGGGTACAGCGCGAGCCGTATCCCGTCGTCAGGTGGGAGGAAATTGCGGAAGAAGCGGCGCCTGCTACGCAGGGCAAGGCACTGGTGCGCCAGGCGCACAACCTCTTCGAGCGTTTCGCCCACCTGAGCCGCCGCATTGGCAGCGAAGAAGCCGAAAGCATGCGCGAGATCAGCGACGTGGGCCACCTGGCCGACGCGCTCGCATCGCAGGTGCTGCAAGAGTTCGAGCAGCAGCAAGAGTTGCTCGAAACGACCAGTCCGCTGGACCGCCTGGAAAAAGTCTGTGTCGCACTTGGCAACGAAATCGAGATTCTCGAATTGGAGAGCAAGATTCGCCAGCGAGTGCGTCAGCAGGTCGATAAGAATCAGCGCGAATACTACCTGAAGGAACAACTGCGCGCCATTCAGGAGGAGCTTGGCAGCGACCAGGCCAGCGAGGTGCGCGAACTGCGCGAGAAGATGGAGCAGAAGAATCTGCCGCCTGAGATTCTTGCGCGCGTCAATAAAGAGATCGATCGTCTGGAACGCATGCCGTCGCACTCGGCCGAGGTGGGCGTGCTACGCAACTACCTCGACTGGATTCTGGCGCTTCCCTGGCAGGAACACACCGAAGACCGGCTCGACATGGCATTCGCGCAAGAGGTGCTCGACGCCGACCACTACGGCCTTGATAAGGTCAAAGAGCGTATTATCGAATTCCTTGCCGTGCGTCAGCTCCGTGTGCAGCAGGAGCGGCGTCAACAGCAGACGGCACGCGGCGAGGATGCGGGCGTCGCAAAAAGCGCGCGTAACAAGGGACCCATTCTCTGCCTGATCGGGCCGCCAGGCGTGGGCAATACCTCGCTGGGCCGTTCGGTCGCGCAGGCACTCGGCCGCAAGTTCGTACGTATCTCGCTCGGCGGCGTGCACGATGAGGCAGAAATTCGCGGCCACCGTCGCACCTATGTGAGCGCGCTGCCGGGGCGCATCATGCAGGCGATGAAAACGGCCGGCGTGCGCAATCCGGTCTTCCTGCTCGACGAAATCGACAAACTGACGTCCGACTATCGCGGTGACCCATCGTCGGCACTGCTAGAGGTACTCGACCCGGAGCAAAACTCGACCTTCACCGACCATTATCTCGAACTGCCCTACGATCTCTCGGAGGTCTTCTTCATCTGCACCGGCAACAACCGCTACCAGATTCCGCGAGCGCTAGCAGACCGGATGGACATCATCGAGATTCCCGGCTACACCGAGGAAGAGAAGATCGAGATCGCGCGGACACATCTGCTGCCGAAGGTATTGGGTGAGCATGGCCTGGGCAAGAGCCAGGTGCAGATACCCACAAATGTCATGCGGTACATCGTGAACCGCTACACCCGCGAGGCAGGCGTGCGCAGCCTGGAGCGCCAACTCGCCACCATCTGCCGCAAAGCCGCCCTGCGCATCGTGCAGAAGCCAAATTCACGCATTCGTCTGACCGAACGCAACGTCGAGCAGTATCTCGGCGTGCGGCGCTACTCGCCCGATAAGGCACTGGAGCACGGGCAGGTAGGTGTGGCGACCGGGTTGGCGTGGACCGCCAATGGCGGCGCGCTGTTGCCAGTTGAGGTGGTAACCATGCCGGGCAAGGGCGGGCTCATCATCACTGGGCAACTGGGTGATGTCATGCAGGAGTCGGCACGCGCCGGGCTCTCCTATATTCGCTCGCGCGCGCAGGAGTTGAAACTTCCGGAGAACTTCCCCGACGACCTGGATATCCATATCCACTTGCCGGAGGGCGCGATCCCGAAGGATGGACCATCGGCTGGCATCACGATGGCGCTGGCCATCATCTCGGCGCTCACCCGGCAGCCCGTGCGCAGCGATCTTGCCATGACTGGAGAGATCACGCTACGCGGCCGGGTACTTGCCATCGGCGGGCTCAAAGAGAAGACGCTAGCGGCGCATCGGGTCGGCATTCGCCACCTGGTCATCCCGGAGGACAACGTCAAGGATCTTGCCGAGATTCCAGCGAAGATTCGCGAAGAGATGAAATTCACACCGGTCGCCTCGATGGATCAGGTGTTGCGCGTCGCCTTGATGCCCGTCAAGCAGCAAGATCGCACAGATCCCGAGGCAAAGGTGGCCGCTCGCAAGACGCCACCGCCGCCAGAGCTATTCCCGACGGATGTCGCGGCTGAGGGCGAGCACAAACTTCCTCCACCGGCCGCTCCGGAGCCAGCGCGAGACACGCCGACGCTCTAATCGACTGGCCGCTTCTTCTCTATCCCCTTCACAGCCAGCTGTGGAGGGGATAGTCTTGTCTGTGAACGTGAAATTGACGCTTGCAGCGCGCCAGACAGGCCGGAAATGGGGGAGCCGTCCATGCAGCAGCTACCACTCGTCGATGGGACAGTATCGCCACTATCGCCAGACGGTCCCACAATACCAGTCGCCCGACGACAGCTCACCTGGTATGTCGTCCTCATCTTCTGCTTCTTCGCCGCGACCATTCCAGAGACGATCGCCACCACCAGCACCTCGGTCGCGAAAATCGTCACACACATACCCGATCTGTTCTTCATCATGGCGTTCTACGGCCCGGCAGATCTGCTCATCCGTGAGGCGCTGATACGCCGCCGTCTGGGCTGGAGGAGCCTGGTGCTGCTCGGCGTCGCATTTGGCTTCGTGAATGAGGGCGTCGTCGCGGGAACATGGTACACCAATAAATACGCTGGCTACGCCTACCTCGGCCAGATCGACTACGCCTGGGCGGTAGCGCTCACCGTCTTCCATATCTTCATCAGCGTCATCATGCCAATCGCGTTCTTCGAGTCGCTGTTTCCGTCGCGGGCAGGCAAATCGCTGCTGCGCCGCCGGGGCATGGTCATCAGCGCGATTATCTTCCTGCTGGTGACGTCGCTCGTCGCGTTCGCGCCCGCATACCGGGTCTATCGCATCGCCGCCTTCGCACTGGCCCTCGTGCTGGCGTTCATCGCAATTCGTCTGCCTGCCGCGCCACCACGCCGACTTTCGCATGAGCAACCTCCACGGCTCTTGCAGGTGCGCCTCGCGGGATTCTTCGCCAGCGTGGCGTACTTCGCCGCGATCTATGTCGTCCCGCAGATCACGCTGAGGCCCGCGGGTCCGCGCATTGTCGCCGCGCAGTTCGCAGATATGGTCGTCGTCGTGCTGTTCGCCTATATCTGGCTGGTTTTCCCCCGGCAGCGCCTGCTGATCCTGGGGGCCTTCATCCTTGGGATGATCCCCAGTGTTCTGCTGCTCGGATGGTACGACTGGTTCGCCT
>DAHUXT010000135.1 GCA_027307065.1 Ktedonobacteria bacterium | reverse complement strand
ACGAGCGCGCTAGAAGCATCGCTGAGCGTGCCCGCAGAGGATACGATCCTGCGCATGCAGGTGGCGCGCACCGATAGCAGCATCCTGCTGGCAGGCGCGAGCGTCACCGTTACCCCGGCTGGGCGGCCAGTGTGGGAGTCGGTGTTGGCCGAGGGCGAGCGCGTTTTTGGCGGCGGCGAGCGCACCGGGCCGCTCGACAAACGCGGTCGACGCCTGACCCACTGGACCACAGACCCGCTGCCCAACCACGGTGACCAGACCGACGGCATGTACCAGTCCGTGCCGTTCTTTATGGGGCTTATGGATGGCAACGCCTATGGCGTGTACTTCGATGTCAATGCGCGCGCGGTTGCCGACATTGGCCAATCGCAGCCAGATATGCTCTCCTATGCGCCTGAGTCCGCTGATTTCGTGGTCTATATCTTCGCAGGTCCGACGCTCGGCGACGTGCTGCGCCAATACACCGCATTGACCGGGCGAATGCCGTCACTGCCGCGTTGGGCGTTCGGCAATCAGCAGTCGCGCTGGAGCTACATGTCCGCCGACGAAGTGCTTTCGATTGCCAGCGAATTCCGCACGCGGGCGATTCCGTGCGATGCCATCTATCTGGATATAGACAACATGGACGGCTACCGCGTCTTCACCTGGAATAGCGAGCGGTTTCCTGATCCGGCGGCGATGGTCCAGCGGTTACGCGAGCAGCACCTGCGCCTGGTGACCATCATCGATCCCGGCGTCAAGGTGGATCCAGCGTTTCGCGTCTACGAGGAGGGCGTGGCGAGCGGCTACTTCACGCGAGGGCCAGACAGCTCGCCTTTCAAAGGATGGGTCTGGCCAGGACAAAGCTGCTGGGCCGATTTTGCCCGGGACGATGTCCGCGCATGGTGGGGTGAGCAGCATCAAGGCTTGATCGCGGCGGGCGTCGCGGGCATCTGGAATGATATGAACGAGCCAGCGCAGGCAGGGATGTCGGCGCCGCCGGGGGTCACCATCGCACATGGCGAGACGCTTCCCGATGATGTGCTGCACGGCACGTCCAGTGACACGATCACGCACGCGCAGTTCCACCACGCGTATGGGCTTGCGATGTGCCAGGCGACCTACGAGAGTTTGCGCGCCTCGCGGCCCGAAGAGCGCCCCTTCGTGTTGACGCGCGCCGCCACCGCTGGCTCGCAACGCTACGCCCTCGTCTGGAATGGCGATTCGACCAGCAGCTGGCAAAATCTGCGGCTTGCCGTATCACTCAATCTTGGCGTCGGCCTTTCAGGTTTCCCGGTGACCGGTGGCGACGTCGGCGGCTTCTGGGGTGATACGACGGCGGAATTGCTGGTCCGCTGGACGCAACTTGGCGTGCTGCTGCCGTTCTGCCGCAACCACAGCGCGATGGGGACCGCTCGCCAGGAACCCTGGGCGTTTGGCGAGCCGTATACCAGCCACTGCCGCTCCGCGATCGAACGGCGCTATCAGTTGCTACCGTACGTGCTGACCCTTGCCCACGAAGCAACCGTCACAGGCGCGCTCATCGTCCGGCCACTGGCATGGATCGCTCCCACACATGCCGCAAGCCTGGCCTCTGACGATCAGTTTCTCCTCGGCGATGCGGTGTTGGCCGCGCCCGTCCTGGATGACAGCGCCACCATGCGGGATGTGCTACTGCCGCCCGGCGAGTGGTTCGCGTGGGAGAGCAGCCAGATGCTCGCCGGCGACCAAAGCATCACACTGCCAGTCACGCTCGATTCGATGCCGCTGTACGTGCGCGCTGGGGCAATTGTGCCACTCGCGACAGTCGCGCAGTCTACCGACGGTATGACCGATCAGGCGTTGACCTTGCACGTATATCTCTCACCGGCAAGGCCATCGGCCACCGCCGATCTCTGGCACGACGACGACCAGCCCGAGGCGGAGCAGCGCGGGCCGTTTGGCCGGTGGCAGGCGCGGGCGAACTGGAATGGCGGTGAGGTTACCGTCGCATTGCAGCGCGTCGAGGGGCAACTTCCGTGGCCGTATCCTGGATGCGATATCGTGCTCCACCTTCCCCAGGGATGGAGTAGCAGACCACTCGACACCGATAGCGACCGGCGCGGCGATACGTTCACCGCACGCTATCACATTACGGAGGACTGACGCTCGCCGTCACGCAGTCTCGACGCTTCGCGGCGACGGAGCGCGGAGCCAAAGCGAGATATGCGCGGGCTGCATCGTTTGCTCCACGGTCCGTAGCAGGCTATTGGTGAGGTGTACCAACTCCACCTCATTGCGGAGCGACGCGCCAAACTGGTCGAGGGTTTTCCGGGTATCGTAGCGCGAACGATAGAACCGTCGGTCAATAAATTGCTGCACCCGCCGACGCAACGGCTGGAACAGCGCCGCGACCACCAGCGTGGTCATCACAACCACCACGGGCGATTGTTGGCTAGAGAGGCCCGATAAAGCGCGGCCAGAGAGCGCATTGATGAGAGTCTGCGCGCCAATCACGCCACCGAAATAGACGACCGCCAGCAAAAGTGTCAATACGCCATAGACCAGCGTGCGATTGATGATGATGTCGATATCGAAGAGACGGTAACGCAAGATTGAGATGCCGGTAGCCAGCGCAATCGCCAGCGGGGGGAGGGAGAAGAGAATGGTGGCAAAAGTACCGTTCGCGACGAACACATCAATGACGAGCACAGTGACGAACAGCACACACAGGAGGGCCGCGTAGCCGAGCCACTTGATCTGTTGTTGCTCCACGCCCGTTGCTCTTCTCGATCTGACAATAAGGGAGAAGCCCGATAGTATCTCAACGATGAATATGAGCAATAACACGAGCGACTGTAGCGCATTACTCACATCAAACGGGAGAACGGCCATCGGATTCTTGAGCACATGGGACAGCTGCGTGTTATTGTCGGGGGGCGCGCCGAAGAGTGTCACGAGCGCAAGCGCCGTAATCAGCACCGCGGCTGCATTTCTTACGGGCCGCCAACGCGCCGACGGCAAATGGCCAGCGGGGAAGAGTAGCAAGACGTACGTATACGTCAAGCTGAACCCTACGCTCTGTGTGGTGAATCCGATCGTTCCAAGCCAATCGGCGGCGGAGAGCGAGCCTGGCCGAATCACTAGCCCGTAGGTAGCATATCCCAACGTGAATGAACTCGTATGCGCCACAAGCGCCGAAACACTGATCAGCGGGCCGATAGGATTCTCTGGCCGCCGCACGGCGATCAACAATCCCACCAGCGCGAACACGACCATCACCCCCGACTGAAAGATGCTTTCGAACAGTGAGGTCGATCCGTTGAGTTGGTCGAATACTGTCGCGGGAATCGAAAGCACCACGACCAGGATGAGCGCAAGCATCGAAAATGCACCTGCAAATCGAGCTTTCATACTGGGCGCTCGCTTTCTGGCGTTCGGAGCCAGAGCGAGACGTGCGCGGGGTGCATCGTCTGCTCCACCGTCTCTAGCAGGTGGACCGTCAGGTGGTCAAGTTCGATTTGGCTGCGTAGCGATGAGCTGAAGCGGTCGAGCGTTTTTTTCACGTCGTAGCGTGAACGGTAAAAGCGTTTGTCGATGAACCGCTGAATGCTGCGGCGAAGCGGCTGAAACAGCGCCGCGATCAGCAGCGTGGTAACCACGATCACGACAGGTGATTGCGGCTTCTCTTGCCCCGTCAGCGCACGAGTCAATTGTTGCGCGCCAAGCACCCCCGCGAAGTAGATAGCGGCCAGCACAGCAGTCAGTGAGCCATAGACCAGCGTGCGATTGATGATGACGTCGATGTCGTACAGGCGCGAGCGCAAAATGGCAATGCCCACTGTGATTGGAAGCGCCAGCAGCACCAGCGGATAGGCTACCAGCCCTAGAAATACAGCAGCAGGAACGTTCGTCTGGTTGAATCCAGGAAGCACCACCCCCAGAATCACAGGGAGTATGCTGATGCCGGCCATGGCGTTGACGATGCCAAAGACGACCCATTTAGTCTGCTGCCGTTCGACGGGAGTCGATACCTTGCGGTAGCGATAGATTTGCGCAAAGATGATGGCGGCATATTGCGGAAGATTGAATAATGCACTGAGCCACGCGGGTCCGGCGTACATATCGATGACGCCGGGCAGGTTCGGGAAGGCAGTGGTTAAAGCTCCAAGCGTACCCACCACGAGAATCAGCCCCATCCAGCGGGGCACGAGTCGGCCGTTGGGGAAGAGTACCATGAAGGCAATGATCGACCACACGCCCAGCGCGCCTAGTAACGAGATGATCAGATTCAATGCCGGATGCGCAATCGCCAGCGCTGAGATGGGGAAGCCGGGATACGTTGTGTTGAAGAGCACCAGAAACAGCGCCGTGAAGAGCGCGAACCAGTCGTTGGGCCTGCGCCAGAAGATGAGGAAGCCGATGCCGCTCCAGATTGCGACGATGATAGCGAAAAATACCGTCAGGAAGGCAGCGTAGCTCGCGGTGGGAATGCCTATTGCGGAGAGTTGCGCCAGTCCCTGAGTGTTCAGCGCTCCCGTGAGATTGCAGGTTGTCGCCTCGGCGCATGGTCGCTGCACCAGCGCATCATACGCCGGAAGGCTGACGACGAAGAGCCCTAGCGCCGGGATGACCAGCGCTAGCCAGATCATTCTGGCCGCCACTATCCGGAAGCCGAACAAACCCGCATTTCTACCATGCGTTGTATCCATATGCTGGCTCTCCGCCTGCTAGTGCTCCTGACCTTCCGCATAACAGGAGCAGCAAGACACGACCTGCCCTCACCTCGCCATTAGTATGGCATGCCCGCGTCCTCCCAGCGTCACGGAAAGCGTTACGAGGCAGATATCTCATGGTGTCCTTATTGCCGCTTGCCTGATCTAACACTTCTCTTACAGAACTCCTACAGGGTTCTAACACGGCTCCTACACCACTCTAACGGCTCGTGCGCGATACTGCGTGATGGTAGTCGCGGGTCTCCTTCCTTCAACGAGGGTGGCCGGCGCGGGTCAGCGTATCGCCCGATAGTATTCCGATGGTATCGGGATGGATGCCTGGCTTTTGACGACGTCACATATTTCCTGATGTTACAGGAGGGACTGCAGCGTGGCAAGCAAGATTCGCCCGGTGGGCGACCGTGTCGTGGTTCGCCCCGCCCAGCGCGAGGAAGTTACCAAGAGCGGCATTGTGATCCCTGATACCGCAAAAGAGAAGCCGCAGGAAGGCACTGTAATCGCCGCGGGCAAGGGCAAGGTCAGCGATAAGGGCGACCGCATCGCGCTCGAGGTCAAAGAGGGCGACCGCGTGCTCTTCGCCAAGTATGGCGGCACCGAGTTCAAGCTCGATGGCGAGGACCTGCTGGTTCTGCGCGAATCCGATATTCTGGCGATTATCGAAGGCAAAGAAGACAAGTAGCTTGCGTCTCCAGACACAATACCTGGAACGCAATCGCTTTTGACGAGGAGTAGAGAGCAGTTTATGGCTAAGCAACTCGTATTCGACGAGCAGGCGCGTCGCTCCCTGAAGAAGGGCATTGACATTCTGGCGAGCGCCGTCAAGACCACCCTTGGCCCCAAAGGCCGCAACGTTGCGCTCGACAAGAAGTTCGGCGCGCCGACCGTCACCCATGATGGCGTGACTGTTGCCAAGGAAATCACCCTCGAAGATCCCTTCGAGAACATGGGCGCGCAACTGCTGAAGGAAGCCGCCACCAAGACCAACGATGTCGCGGGCGACGGCACCACCACTGCGACGGTGCTGGCCCAGGCCATCGTCAACGAGGGTCTGCGCAATCTGGCTGCGGGCGCGAATCCAATGCAACTGCGCCAGGGCATCGAGAAGGGCGTGCAGGCGGTTGTCGAATATATCGGCCAGTCGGCTGTGCCGGTTGAGGGCAAGAAGGAAATCGCGCAGATCGCAACCGTCTCTGCCGCTGATCCGCAGATTGGCGACCTGATCGCCGAAGTGATGGAGCGCGTCGGCAAGGATGGCGTCATCACTGTTGAGGAAAGCCGCGGCATCAACTTCGAGACGGAATACGTCGAAGGCATGCAGCTCGACAAGGGCTATAGCTCGGCCTACTTCGTCACGAACTCCGACCGCATGGAGGCCGTGATCGAAGACGCCTACATCCTCATCACCGACAAGAAGATCAGCGCCGTCGCGGACATCCTGCCCGTGCTGGAGAAGCTGACCCAGATTGGCAACCGCAACATCGTCATCATCGCTGAGGACGTGGATGGCGAGGCGCTGGCGACTCTGGTCGTGAACAAGCTGCGCGGCATCCTGAACGTGCTGGCGATCAAGGCTCCCGGCTTCGGCGACCGCCGCAAGGCGATGCTGCAGGATATCGCTATCCTGACCGGCGGCGAAGTCATCAGCGAAGAGATGGGCCGCCGCCTTGAGAACGCTTCGCTCTCTGATCTCGGTCAGGCGCGCCGCGTTATCTCGCGCAAGGATGACACCACCATCGTCGAGGGCCGCGGTGAGCAGGCCAACATCCAGGGCCGCATCAAGCAGATCAAGGCTGAGATCGAGAACACGACCAGCGACTACGACCGCGAGAAGCTCCAGGAGCGTCTGGCGAAGCTGGCCGGTGGCGTGGGCCTGATCAAAGTTGGCGCTGGCACCGAGGTCGAACTGAAGTTCCGCAAGACCCGCGTGGAAGACGCCCTTTCGGCCACTCGCGCTGCCGTCGAGGAAGGCTACGTGCCGGGCGGCGGTGTGGCGCTGCTGAACGCCGTGGACGTGCTCGATAAGCTCAAGATCACAGGCGACGCCGCCACGGGCATCGCGATTCTGCGGCGCGCCCTCGAGGAGCCGCTGCGCACCATCGCCGCGAACGCTGGCCAGGATGGCGCGGTCGTCGTTGAGGCGGTGCGCCGGGCGCAAAAAGAGCAGAAGAACAACCACATCGGCTACAACGTGCTCGACATGAAGACCGAGGACATGGTTGAGGCTGGCGTGATCGACGCCGCCAAGGTGACACGTTCCGCCCTGGAGAACGCCGCCAGCATCGCGGCGATGATCCTCACCACCGAGGCGCTCATCACCGACATTCCTGAGAAGGAAAGGCCCGCCGCTCCGCAGATGCCGGAGTACTAGGCGAAGGCGAGAGGCGCTGGCCTTGCGGCTCCCTGGCAACGGGGAGTCCGTGGGAGATATGTTCAACGACGAGCATATCTCCCTTTTTCGTTGATGAGATCGGATCATCCAGCGCTGCCGCTCTTGCCAGTTGCCTGGCGTTGTGCAAGGCGTTCTTGACAATCGAGAGCGATACGAGCATGATTGGGTAGATAAGTCTACATAATGCGTCTCGTCGTTGCCAGAAATCGCTCCGCCTTCGCAGGAGAAACGTGGATGGGCATCAGTATATGTCCAGTGGCGGTGGTCGCGGCTCCCGTTGAAACCGTCTGGGAACTGCTCTCAGAGCCAACACTCTTTGATGTATGGTGGGACGCGCGCACCGAGCGCATCGTGCCGGAGGGCAAAGCCGCGCCCGGTCAGGTGCTTTACGCGAAAACCACGGGACTGGGTAGGACGTGGGATGTGACGCTCAGGATAGATCGAGTGGACCCCGAGAAGCACCAGCTGCAGGCGTTGTCCACCCTTCCCCTCGGTACCCTCAACCATGTGACTATCACCGCCACCGCGCTCGATCGTGCGTCCAGCCGCGTGCAATTTGGCTGAAACTTCACCCTCCCCCCAGGTTGGCGGGGCTGGCTGCTCGACAGATTTGGCGGCAAGGCGTTCGAGGCTGGTGTCCAGGATGCGTTACAGCGACTCAAGCGGGCGGCTGAAGCGCGCTATCGCGAGCGTGTTGCCCAAACATCCTGATGACCATAGCTGTATCCGCGCCATCATGCCATCACCACGGAAATCGCGCATAGACAGAACCCCAGTGAACGCCAGCAGGAAGCCAGGAAACAGTCAGGAAATCACGCGCTCGACCCTACTGCCATACCGCCTGAATACTGGACGAACAGGGTGGAGGACAGTATACTGATGGCAGCACTGACCCTCTTCAGCTTCAGCGCTCCCTGGTATGGGCAATGGCGCCTGTAGCAGTGGTCGAGACAGAAACGATAGTAGAGCATGCATATTAGCCTGATAGGCGTTCCGATGTACCTGGGCGCGGGACGCCGTGGCGTAGATATGGGTCCGAGCGCCATCCGGTATGCCAGCATCCGCGAGAAGTTGACCGAACTCGGCCACACCGTCGAGGATCTTGGTTCGATAACGGTTCCCGAACCTACCGCCCCCCCATCGCCCGACGATCCGCTCAAATACCTGGATGAAGTCGTCTGCGTCGCCAATGAACTGGCCAAGCGTGTCGAAAGCGTCGTGCGCGCAGGCTCCACGCCGATCATTCTCGGCGGCGATCACAGCATCTCGCTCGGCTCCGGCAGCGGCGTCGCCAATGCCGTCCAGTCGCCGGGCATCATCTGGTTCGACGCTCACGCCGACTTCAACACCTCGAAGAGCAGCCCATCGGGGAATATCCACGGCATGATTTTGGGAGCGCTCTGTGGCTATGGAAATCCCAGTGTGGGCGATAAAGCGCTGATGGATGTCGCGGGCGGCGGCCCACATATCGATCCTCAACGCGTCGTCATCGTTGGCGCGCGCGATATCGACTCCGGCGAGCGCGAGTTGCTCAAGCAGTCGGGCGTGCATGTGTTTACCATGACAGATATCGACCGCCATGGCATGGACAGCATTACCCGCGACGCGATTGCGCTGGCCTCGGAGGGCGCCGCTGGCATTCATGTCAGCTTCGATCTCGATGGCGTCGATCCCAAGGATGCCCCTGGCGTGGGCACTCCTGTTCCTGGCGGCATGACCTGGCGCGAGGCGCACCTGGCTATGGAGCTGGTTGCCAATTCGGGCAAGCTGCTCAGCCTCGATCTTGTCGAGGTCAACCCAATTCTAGACGAACACAATCGTACAGCCGACCTTGCGGCGCAATTGGCGCTCTCGGCAACCGGCAAACGCATTATGTAATGCGTTATGTAATGCATCATGTAATGTATCTGTGGCATCCCCATGCAGGGGAATCTTCATGAAGTGTCGTGTGGCGCCGTGTCTTGTACTGCGGCCTCGTAGGTGTGAGCATATGGCCCGCTGATTCGTCTTGAATAACAGTGGGTACTAGTGGGGCGAGACTTCGACCCGACCAACGCCGCTGTAATCGTGAGGATGGTAGAGACATCCGCCGGATGGTCGCTATCTGGCATAGTGGGAGCAGCAATGTGGCTGCACCGAAGGAGGCGATGGACCGTGTCTATTCCGCTATCAGAACGAACCGATATGGTCGTCTTCCATAATGGCGCGTTTGTGCCTGCCAATGAGGCGCGCGTCGGCGTCATGAGCCATGCTTTTTCGTATGGCACCGGCTGCTTTGAGGGCATTCGCGCCTACTGGAACGACCAGACCGGGGAACTCTATCTTTTCCGTCTGCGCGAGCATTACGAGCGACTGCATCGCTCCTGCCGCATTCTCAATATCAAGCTGCCATACAGCGTGGATGAACTGATTGCGATGACTGTCGAGCTGGTTCGCCGCAACAATCTGCGCGAGAACTGCTACATTCGCCCCTGCGCGTATAAAGCGGACGAGATTATCGGAGTCAGGCTCAATAACCTCCTGGATGCTTTCGTGGTCTATGCGGTACCGATGGGCGACTACATTGCCACCAGCGGTCTGCGCTGCTGTGTCTCTTCGTGGCGGCGTGTGGATGACAACATGATTCCCGCCCGCGCCAAGGTCTCTGGCGCCTACGTCAACAGCGCATTCGCCAAGTCTGAGGCGCTGATGAGTGGCTTCGACGAGGCCATCATGCTCACCAGCGAGGGGCATGTCAGTGAAGGCAGCGCCGAGAACATCTTCCTGGTCATCAACGACGAACTGGTGACCCCTTCCACCTCGGAGAACATTCTCCCCGGCATTACGCGCGATACGGTCATTCAACTTGCTCATCGCGAGATGGAACGCATCACTCGCGAGCGCCAGATCGACCGCACGGAGCTCTACGTCGCCGACGAAATCTTCTTCACGGGGACAGGAGTGCAGGTGTCGCCAGTCACACAGGTAGATCGCCGCGCCATTGGCAGCGGTCAG
>DAHUXT010000134.1 GCA_027307065.1 Ktedonobacteria bacterium | reverse complement strand
AGGTATGGGGAATCAGCCATCATCAAAGCAAAACCGCGACAAAAGGGGAACCGCACCCCTATCCTGGCGCTGATAGGAATGCGGTCTGCTTCTTGGTGAACGCACACACTGACGCTGGTGGAATCGCGCTGATCAAGGACGATCGTCTACGGACCGACGCTCACCAGCGACCCGAATAGCCCGTCGGCCTCGTCGTTGAGTCCCGCCGTGAAGAACAGCGTATTCGTAGGCCCGGCATTCGCGTCGTTGCCGAAGTCCAGCCCCCACAACCCATTGATCGCGATCGGATTGTTGTTGCCGTCGCGCAGTTGGCCAAGGAAATCTCCGGTGGCAGGATCTACCGCATTGATGCGCCCATCGCCAAAGTTGCCGACGAGCAGATCGTTGCTATAGCGGCCGAAATTGCTCGGCGCCATCGCCAGCCCCCACGGCGAGTTGAGCCGCCCACGCGTGACCAGTCGCCGCACCAGATTGCCGTTGGTGTCGAAGATGTCCACGAAGCCGTGGGCTGGGCCTGCCACATCGTCGTGCTTCTGAGCGTTTTGCAGCGCATAGGTCACGTAGAGGCTGCCGTTCAGATTCGCGATGCCAAATGGCGCATAGCCTGGCAGCAAATTCGGATCGGTAAAGGAGCCCGCCAGCGTCACCTGATGGAACTGCGCGTTGAAAACATCCACCGTGCCCGCGCGGAAATTGCTGGCGAAGAGGAAAGTGCCCGATGCGTTGCTTCCCATCGCCAGGCCCTTATAGACGGCACCCGGCGATTTATCGACTTCGAGAACGGCGTGCGTGGGGTCCACCGCCGGATTCCACCCCGAGATCGTGCCGTCTTCGGTGGCAAAGATAAATCGCGCCGGAGCTGATGTCGTCCCATTCGAAACGGCGAAGCCGCTCGTCCCGTTGAAGACGACGCCGGTCGGCGTGGCAATTGTTCCGGCGGGGCTGCCAGTCGGCGGCGGGATCGTGACCACCAGCGGTGAGCCAGGCGGGAACGGCGTACCCGACCCGTTATAGAGGGTGGAGACACCCGTGCCATTGTCGGAAATCCAGAAAGGCGTGGTAGGGCCGTGCACGATTCCCCAGGCGTTGACCAGATTCGGGTCGGTTACAGCAGCGACGCCGGGAAGGTCGGATACTAGATTGGTTTGCTGGTAAAACGGCTGGCTCGCGTGTGCCCGTAACGCGGTGTGCTGCGCCAGGAGCATTCCAGCGCTGATTGCCACTGCGATGGCCAGCAGACGAAATCCCGTGAGCAAAACATGTGGCTGATGCGTGAATCGTAACGAACGTGTCGCTCGCATGGAGTACCTCCTCCTTGGACTGCGGTAGCGGAAATGCAACACAGTCTCCCCGAACTTCCCACCAACTCCGACGTGTCACGCGTGTGCCGAGCCATATCACGGCGGCGCTCGATCACGAAGCCGCCATATCGATTCATACGCGAGCAGTTACGAGATGGCTGATCGGCTGAGGTGAGGTGTGGAGATATGTCACGCATGCCAGGCCAGATTACGCCTGCGGATAGCCCTGCACGGCGAGGAAGCTGGTCAGATCAGGGGGAAGCGGCGCGTCGAAGAGCAGCCACTCGCCGGTTGCGGGGTGGACGAACTCCAGATGGGTGGCATGGAGAAACTGGCGCGGCGGCAACGGAAGCTGCGCCCGGCCATAGACGCTGTCGCCGACGACCGGGTGGCCCACCGAGGCGAGATGCACGCGAATCTGATGGGTGCGCCCAGTTTCCAGTTGCAGTTCCACCAATGAGCGCCCACGCGCCTCCCAGAGTGTCTTGAAGCGGGTGCGCGCCTCTCGGCCGCCATTCACCTCACTCACCAGCGCCATCCGCTGGCGGTGACGGGGGTCGCGACCGATGGGGGCGTCGATCACGCCTTCGGGCGCGGGCATGCGTCCCTCCACCAGCGCGAGATAGCGTTTGACGGTGCTGTGTTCCCTCATCTGGTGGGCCAGCGCCGGATGGGTGGGCGCGTCCTTCGCGATGACGATCAGGCCGGAGGTGTCTTTATCGAGCCGGTGGACGATCCCAGGCCGCGAGACATCGCTGCCAGCCGTCAGCCCCGGCAGATGCGCCAGCAGCGCGTTCACCAGCGTGCCAGTGGAATGTCCCGGCGCGGGATGCACGACCAGCCCGGCAGGTTTATCCACGACCAACAGATGCTCGTCCTCGTAGACGACGCGCAGCGGGATTTCTTCGGCCAGGGGCGGCGCGCCAGCAGTTCCGGTTGTACCCGCGGCGGTGAACGCGCCCGTGTCGATCTCGATCTGCTGGCCGTCTTCCAACACATGACTGACACGCGTGGGCCGCCCGTTCACCCGCACCGCGCCCCCCTTGATAGCCGCCTGCGCCCGGGTGCGTGAAAGATCGGGGAAAAGCTGCGCCAGTGCGCGATCCAGCCGCGCGCCGACAAGGGCATCGCTTACGGTAATCGTGGTGGGCATGCGCTCGTCCGCCGCCTGAACGTCGGAATTCTTTGTACGAGTAGGCACTAGCGCTCCGCCGGGGTTTCCGCCGTATCGGACGCGACACGTCCGCCAGCACTACGCTCGCTCTCGGCGCCCATGCGCCAGATCAGATACGCGAGCAAGACAACCCCAATGGAAATGGCACTGTCGGCAACGTTGAAGACGGCAAAGTCGAAGTTGATGGCCGGAATTTGGAAGTGGATGAAATCGACCACGTAGGCATGCGAGAAGCGGTCGATCAGATTGCCAATGGCTCCGCCGAGCACCATCCCAAACGAGATCTTGAGGGCCAGCGAGCCGGTCTCACGCGCGCGCCAGTACAGATAGGCGATGACGCCAATGGCAAGCGCGATGAAAAAAAACATCACGGTCTGGCCTTGAAGCAGGCTAAACGCGACACCGGGATTCTTGACCCTTTGCAGGGTCAGAATCGGCCCAAGAATCGGTACGACGTAGCCTTCGGGCTTGGTGTTGAAATATGAGACGACCCAGTGTTTCGTCAATTGATCGAGCAGGATGACCAGCAGGCCGACGCCCGCCATTATCACATCACGCTGTCGCGCAGGGGTCATGCAATCTCCTATATGGACGTCTCTCGCTCGATGATTTCTTGACATTCCAGATCATACTCGGCGTACGGGAGCGCCTCCAGCCGTCGCGCGTCGATCGGTTTACCGCAGCGCAGACAGAAGCCGTAGGTGCCGTTATCCAGCCGTTGCAGCGCGCGCTCTACCTGCTCCAGCAGGGTACGCGAATTGCCGAGCACAAGATTATTCCGCTCAGCGTCGGCCATGGCGTCGGCATCTTCCGCCGAATGGCCGCGTGTGCCGCCACTGTCGCTAATCGGATCGGATGGCAGCACCGCCTCATCGCCCTCGGTACGCTGATAAATATCATCCTGTAGCCGCTGCCGCTCAGCCTCCAGGCGCTGGCGAACGGCTGCCTCATCGAAATGTGCCTTATCTGGCATGTGTGCCTCGTTTCCACCCGAGTCATGACAAGTTCCGGGCGTGCGTGCCCGGATTCTACCCCACCGTTACTTCGCTTGGCAAGATTGCTGACACGCCAACCGCCGGGAGTTCCGCGGTATCGACGCGCGCCAATTCTTCGGCGGCAAGTGCATCGTGCAGGCGTTCCAGCAAGAACCAGTGGTACGGATCGGGGCGGCAACTGGGATGATTTTCGCGCACACGCGCCAGCGCATCTGCGGCGGAGATGCCCTCCAACAGCATCAACGCGGCACAGCAGACCGTCGCCGAGCGGTTGACGCCCGCATAGCAATGCACCAGCACCCGCTGCCTGGCGCGCAGCCGTTCGGCGACCCAGCGCCCCTCGGCGAGCAGGTCGCTCATATCCATGCCGATAGACATCTCGCCCTTGCAGGCGAAGCGATCATTCAGATGGCGGCCCGTATGCGCTACCCAGGGATTATCCAGTTCGCAGAGGTTCAGCACGGCGTCCACGTCCGGGCGTGTCTCTCCCTGATGCCGCAGACCGCCGATGAAGAGGCGGTAGCGGTAGCGTCGATTCCCGAGCGCGATGGTGATCGGATCGCCATTGAAGCGGCGCAACAGCTTGGTCCGCTCGGGGACCAGGCCCTCCGGATGGGGCGGCGTATTGGCCCAGCGCCGCAGAAACGCCACTGGTCGCGGCGCGCCGTCGCGGTCCTCTAGCGCGAAGTCATCCGCGCGCAGGAAGCAATCCGCGGAGTCTTGCATGAAAATGAGGATGATCTTTCCCAGTCTGGGCGTGCTCCAATGCAATACTCCAAGGAGCGTGCGCACACCATGCTCTGGCGGCACGTGATCGAGTTGCTCCAGAATCGGGCTGCGCTGCACCCATTCGCCACCCTTGAAGCGCAATGTGCGCGGCAGATACTCGCCCTCTACCCACTCTTCGGGCGAGAGCGGAGAGCCGCATCGCTGCGGTGGCTTCAGCAGGCGAAGCTCCTCTATGTCGAAGAGGATATCGCCAGCACGCTCGCCAGTAGCATCCGGTTCTTCGCGAATGGCAACGAGCCGCGCGCCAAAGAGGTTATCGTGATAGGGGAAGGGGTAATTGCGGACGCGAGAGGAGGCCTTGCCCATTGATCGCAAATCCAATCCTTCGGGTACCTTGCACCTTGAGAACACGCAGTTCAAGAAATATGCGGCGCATCTGACGACAACGGCAGAGCGTCCACAGGCTGTGGTGAGATGTGGCCAGCACATATCGCCCCAGACGAACGCTCCGCCAGATCGTTACCGCTTCGACTCGCGCCGCCGCCGCAGCCGATCCGCCGAACGCACCACATCGTATTCCTCGTCGTGCGACCCAGTAGAGGCGCTGCTTGCCTTGGGAGCATCGCTCGTCTTCGCGACGGGTTTGGCCGCTGGTTTTGCCCCATTCTTGCCGCCTTTGGCACTCTTGGCGTTCGCCTGCGCCTGCGCCTGAACATGGGCGTCCGAGTAGCGGCGCTGCGCTCGTGTCTTGCGGGGACCTGTGGTCGCGCCGTTCGAGGCAGCGGTTCCGCCTTGTCTGCGCGCGCGTTGCTCAGCTTGTGCGCGTGCGCCGAAGAAGTCGCGGGGGATCAGGTTGAAGCGAATCAACAGGAACCAGAGGCCGATGACGACGACGCCATAGATCAGCAGGAAGGGCGTCACCCAGCCGAGCAGCGGCGTATTCGGAGGGAAGAGGCGTGTCGCCTCGAGCGGAGGGAGTTCGCCTGGCTTCTTCAGGGCCGAATCGAGCACAATCAGCAGGTACATGATGAGTTGCGAGGCGACGAACCAGATCAAGATGCCAAAGAACGACTTGAAGATCGCTCCGCCCGTTCGCGGTCGCCCATTCGCCGTTGGCGCGTTGGTCAGCGGCCCGCGCAGCCGCGACAGCCAGCCTGGCCGTGGCGCCGACGCGTCTGGTGGCGTCGCCTTTGCGGGCGACTTCGCCGCTGATGGGGGTCGTTCTTTCGTCTGCGCCATCCTGATCCTGCCTCCGCGCTGCTCGCGCATGTCGTCCTGAAATATCCCGAATAATAGCCGTCGGCTACCGCTGCCCAACGCTCATGAATACCATCGAGGCTTCCGGCCAGCCGCCATCAGAAGCGCTCACCTCCTCAGTATAACCCGCGCATCCCGGCAGCGCCAGCGGCCAGACAGCCCATCGGCGGCATCGAGCGGACTACCATTCATCGCGTTGGCGGCGCTCTGGCGTCTGATAGGGTGTATTGGCATCCTGAGAGGCAGTGCGGAGCGGGTTCCGCGCCTGAGACTGGTGAGACTGGTCTGGCGACGACATCGGCGGCGTATAGTGCGCGTGCGACGCATGCGACGCATGGGGCGACTGGGACTGTGGCTTGGAAGGCAGTGGCAGCGGCGCGGTGGAGATGCGCGTGAGATGCATCTGGAAGTTCCGCAGATCATGGAAAAGCTCGCCTGCATCGTGATAGCGGTGCTCCAGATCGCGTGCCATGGCGCGGCCGATAATGCGCTCCATTTCGGGCGGCACTGGTGCCACCAATCTACTCGGCGGCACAGCCGTTCCGCTGAGGATGGCATCGCTCATCTCGGTGAGCGTCTGTCCACGATAGGGCCGCTGCCCGGTCAACATCTCATACATCGTGATCCCCAGCGCGTAGACATCGGCGCGGCCATCCAGTGTGCGGCCAAGCAGTTGCTCTGGCGCGACGTAATAGAGGCTGCCGACGACCGTGCCCGCCACGGTGATACTGCGCGTGCCTTCGATGCGCGCCAGCCCGAAATCGAGCACCTTGACGCGGCAGCGCTCATTCACCAGCAGATTGTCGGGCTTGATGTCGCGATGCACCATGCCGCGCGCATGCGCGTAGGCCAGGGCATCTGCCGACTGGGTGGCAATCTCGACCACCGTTTCGAGCGGCAGACGTGTCCGCTCGCGCAGCATCTGGCCAGCCGTCGAGCCGGGGAAATATTCCATGACGAAGTAGATATGCTCGCCCTGGCGTCCAGCATCGTAGACACGGACGATGTTCGGGTGATCGAGCGACGACACAACCCGCGCCTCGCGGATGAAGCGGGTGATGAACGACACATCGCTCGCCAACTCATCCAGCAGAACCTTCACCGCCACGCTGCTACGCTGGGGCAAATATGTCGCCCGGTAGACCACGCCCATCGAGCCAGAGCCAAGTTCCGCCTCTAGCAGATAGTCACCCAGTTGCTGCCCGATGAGTGAACGCAAGTCTTTCCCCCTTGACCATGCTCCCCAGACGCCCTCGCTCTGGCTGCTTCTGGTGTTGCTAACGAGGATATGTTGCGTCAGTCACCACATCGTATGCGCGACCCGCGAAAAGTCCTGTCTGGTTACCGGGACTTTGGGACCTTTGGCGGCGCATAGCCGTCTGCCTGACCCTCCGCTTGGCTCTCCGGCGAACCGCTCGCCTGAATGCTGCTCTGTGGCTGCTCCTCGCGCAGTGCGGCGATGACTGTCGCATCCATCTTCGCGCTCTGTGCCTCTGTCGGGAAGGTACGTTCGCGCACCTCGGCAACGTATGCCTGTGCCGCCTCGCGCATGGCGACGCCCAGCTCCGCGAAGCGCCGGGTGTGTCGCGGCGTGAAGTCTGGGAACAGCCCCAGAATGTCGTGGACGACCTGCACCTCGCCATCACAATAGGGTCCAGCGCCGATGCCGATCGTCGGGATGCCGCTGCGCTCCGTCACCAGTCGCGCCAACTCCGCCGGGACCAACTCCAGCACCACGGCGAACGCGCCCGCTTCTTCCAGCGCTGCCACGTCATCCAGCAGCGCCCGCGCCGCCGCCTCTGTCTTGCCCTGCACTTTGAAGCCGCCGATCACGTTGACCGATTGTGGTGTCAGGCCAACGTGCCCCATGACGGGAATGCCCGCCTCCGTCAGCGCCTTCACGCTCGCGGCGACCCGGCGGCCACCTTCCAGTTTGACCGCCTGCGGCTGCGCCTCCTTCATGATGCGAACAGCCGAGCGCATTGTCTCTTCGGTCGACACCTGAAACGCACCAAACGGCAGATCAGCGATGACGAGCGCGTGTTCGGTGCCGCGCACCACCGCCTGTGTATGGTGGATGATGGCATCCACCGTCACCGGAAGTGTCGTCGGGTGGCCGAGAATCACCATGCCCAGGCTGTCGCCGACGAGCAACATCGGCAATCCGGCGGCATCGAGAATCTGGGCGGTGGGATAGTCATACGCTGTCAACATTGGAATGCGCTCACCTCGCGCCTTCATCTGGCGAATCTGATCGGGTGTGACGCGCGCCATAGAAGATCCCTCCACCTGTCGTTACCGCTGTGTAGCCAGCGTCGCCTGCCACAAAATCTCGATGCCGCGATACCGCGAAGCCGCATTGCCCGTGTACCCTGATTGTATCGCACAGCGGGCGACGATGAGGCGCCTCCCCGCGATCACACCGCAGACAAACACGTCATCTGCGCGAATTAGCTCGTACTACGCGCGCACGTGTCCCAAAATGGGTGCCCCAACCCTCTCCTATGGTGTCGGCCACAGTTGATGATCATCGCAGCGCTGCCTTCCCTGTACCTGGATGAGGCGGCATCAACGAAGTGATAAGGGATTGAGGAAACGCATGAATATTGTCGTTTTTGGCGCCAACGGCCCGACAGGACAACACGTCGCCAAACAGGCGCTCGCCGAGGGCCATGCGGTGACAGCGGTCACCCGCCACCCGCGGATGTTCCCGCTGCGCCACGAACGCCTGACGGTGCAGTATGGAGATGTTTTCGACCCGGCAGCGGTCGAGCAGGCAGTTGCCGGGCAGGATGCCGTGCTGTCGAGCCTGGGCGTCCCGTTTAGCCGCAAGCCCATCGCTGTCTACTCACAGGGCATGGCCAACATCGTGCAGGCCATGCGCGACCACGGTGTTCGCCGTCTCGTCTGTGTCAGTTCGAGCGCCACTGGCGCCAACCATGAAACTGGTGGAGGATTCCTCTTCGACAGAGTGCTGCAACCGATCATTATTTCCACGATTGGGCAGACGACCTACGCGGATATGCGCCGCATGGAAGCGTTGGTGAAGAACAGCGGTCTTGACTGGACGATTGTGCGGCCTTCCGGCCTCTTCGAGACGCCTGGCGTCACACGCTACCAGATCGCTGAAGAGCACATTCGCCGGCAGTTTACCTCCAGAGCGGATTTGGCGGACTGCATGCTTCGGCAACTCACCGATGACCGGTACGTGCGGAAAGTAGTGGCGGTCGCAACCTTCGCGGCACAACCCAACGTGCTCAAGTTCATGCTGGGAGAGTCTTTCCAGTCCCGACCAAACTAGGTGAGCACCAGGCGAGCACCAGGTGAAAGGAAGAAGAAGACGATGGCAAAGACAACATTGGTTCCGGGCTACGTGCGCGCGGCGAATGCCTTGATGAAGGCACTGCTGCGCGCGGGACTCAAGATAAAGGGGTTCGGTCGACCCACCTATCTGCTGACGGTGCGCGGGCGGAAGACCGGTCAGCCGCGCACAACGCCGATTGTGGTCATCGAGGAGGGCGGGCAGCGCTATCTGATCTCTCCCTTCGGAATGGTGGATTGGGTGCGCAATCTTCAGGCGGCGGGCGAAGCGACGCTCACGCGGGGACGGCGCAGCGAGACGCTCCGAGCGATCGAGTTGCCCACCAGAGAAGCTGGAATTGTGCTACAAAGAACCTTCGTGAGTGGTATCCCAACATTCCTGGCCGAGCATTTCGACGTCACGGCAGAGTCAGCGCTGGAGGACTTCGAACACGCGACTGTAGGCCATCCGGTATTCTTGTTGCAGAGCGCCGCATAGCGAGAGAGCCAGGGAAGCAGCGTGGACGCGCCGGAAACCTTTGAGACCTATCGAACCTATCTCTTTTCCATTGCCTACCGCATGTTGGGCAGCGCGATGGATGCCGAGGACATGGTGCAGGAGACCTACCTGCGCTACCAGAGCGCGCCGCCGGAGACCATTCGCTCCCTCAAGGCGTATCTCGCCACCATCCTCACGCGCCTGTGCATGGATCAGCTTCAACTTGCCTACCGGAAGCGCGAGACGTACGTTGGCCCCTGGCTGCCAGAGCCGATATTGACGACCGAGGCGGACGCTTCGCCTGCGACGGTTGCAACGGGCGACCCAGAAAAGCGGGTGGATATGGAGGAGTCAATCTCGCTCGCATTTCTGATGCTGCTCGAACAACTCCAGCCCTTCGAACGGGCAGTATTCCTGCTGCGCGAGGTGTTCAGTTACGAATTTGCCGAGATCGCATCCATGCTCGGAAAGAGCGAATCGGCCTGTCGCCGCTCGTTTAGCCGGGCGAAGCTCCATCTGCAGACACATCGCCCACGCTTCTCGGCCTCGCCCGACACGCACCAGCAATTGCTCATGGGATTCCTCCGTGCGGTGCAGCTCGGCGATATGTCCACGCTGACTACCATGCTCGCGGAAGATGTGACACTGTGGGCCGACGGCGGTGGCAAGGTCAAGGGGGTAGCCACACGCCCGGTTGTCGGGCGCGACGCCGTATCACGGTTTATGCTGGGCACGCGGCGCTTCTGGCCAGAGGGATCGCGCGCCGAGTTCGAAGAGGTCAACGGCCAGCCCTCGTTGGTCATCTACGTGGAAGAACAGGTATTCACTAT
>DAHUXT010000133.1 GCA_027307065.1 Ktedonobacteria bacterium | reverse complement strand
CGAGACTGATCGAAACCATGTTGACCCCAAGGTCGGCAAGGCGACGAATAGCCTCATCTGTCAGCTTGGGTGTCACACTGGGCGCAATGCCCACAGGGATCCCGAGATGGCGCGCGTGGGTGACGAGATCGAATGCGTCAGGTCGCATTAATACGTCACCGCCTGTGAGAATGAGGACCGGATAGGGCCGCCCAAATCTCGTCAAGCTCTCGATAAAGTGCAGCCCCTCAGCCGCTGACAGTTCCCCAGGAGCAGGGTGCGGCATCGCTTCCGCGCGACAATGTTCGCACGCGAGTAAACAGGCGCGGGTGGATTCCCAGAACACGAGCATCGGCCGCTGGTCGAAATTAACCCCCATAGCATCCCTCACCCTGTTCGACACAGTACACGCTGCTCTGGCCAGCATGAGGCCGAATTATCACGAGACGACAAATAGTTCAGATTCGCTCTGTTGCTGCCTGGGCGACACAGACGGTCGCTCCATGCTCGATAAGCGGAAAGAACGAGGTCTGGCGATGCATTGTTCTTCCTTACACCGTTTGCTTTCTTTCCGGCGCCTCGGCACGCAACGCCGCTGCAAGCGCGGTCATCGCGCGCTGTGCCGCTTCCTGCCCCTGCCGGATGCAATCGGGCACGCCGATCCCGCGATAGGCGCTGCCGGTGACGGAGAGCCCTGCCGGTAACGCCGCTTCGATCGCACTCACACGCGCCAGGTGGCCGATTTCGTATTGCGGATAGCCGTCGCTCCACCGATATACTCGCTGAAACAACGGAGGCGCCTGAACACCCAGTAGCGCTGTCACTTCCTCGCGCACAATCGCGAGCAATTCCTCGTCGGCAACCGCCGCCAGCGCCCGCGTGTGTGGACCGCCGAAGAAGATTCTCAGCAACACATGATGCGCTGGGGCACGCCCGGCCCATTTGGAGGATGTCCATGACATGCCGTCGATGTGCCGGCCTTCGCGGCGGGGAATCACCGCGCCGTAGCCGTTCAGTGGGTGCGACACATCGCTGCGCCTGTAGGCCAGATACGCATTGCCGATGCTCGCATACCGGATCGCACTCAGATGTGCTGCGGCGACCGGAGCGGCCTCGCGGAGGAAGTCTGCCGCGGCTCGCGCGGGCGTTGCCACGATAACCGTGTCTGCCTCTACATGTGTGCCATCGGCCAGCAAAACCCGGTAGGAGCCCGCCGGGAGGCGCACCACCCGATCAACCGTGCTGTGCAATCGCAGTGTCGTTGTGAGGCTGAGGCGGCTGACCAGCGCATCTACCAGCGTCTGGATGCCCTGATCGAACGAGACAAAGGGCAATGTGGGCGCCGACGACGGCGCCGCAGTACGCTGGCGTGCCTGCCGCGCCGCACCACGCACACCGCGGATCACGCTGCCATATTGCGCCTCAAGGGTGGGGAACTGCGGAAACGTAGCCTGGATGCTCTGCCGCGACGAGTCCATGCTATAGACGTCTGCCATCAGTGGCTCGGCGAGTGTTTCCAGCGCTTCCCGACCGAACCGCCGCCGCACAAAGTCCGCGAGCGACTCGTCGCCTGTGTCTCGCCGCGGCGGGATGAGCGCCTCCAGCCCAATACGCACCTTGCCCGATAGTGAGAACAGCGGTGAGCGCGCGAACGGCCACACCTGCGTGGGAGCTAGGAGCTGCAGACCCTTAGGTAACGGCTGCAGCCGGTTACGGTGCAGGACGAAGGTGCGGCTATTGGCCTCCTGGCCACCCACCAGTTGAGCGTCGACTCCAAGTTCGCGAGCCAGCGCCACCGCCCATGGTTTGTGCGTGAGCAAGGCGTCCGCTCCGGCCTCCAGCAAATACCCCCCACCCGGCCCGTCGATCTGCTCGGTGAGCACTTTACCGCCCCAGCGTCCGGCTGCTTCCAGGATGGTAGTGTGTAGCGTGATACCGCGTTGAGCGGCTGCTTGTTGCGCATACCAGGCGGCTGAGAGCCCGGCGATGCCGCCCCCGACGATGACGAGGCGCCGAGCCTTGCCATCCGTGTCGGGGATATCATGTGCCACATCCGACTGCACAGCGCTCATGATTGATGTCCACTATTACGTAGAGGTGTCGAGCCGCTGGCGCAACGCCGCTTCTCGGCGGCACAGGCTCAGACGCCGTTGGCTTTTAAAATACACAACTGAACGAACAACGAGATGCGCACCAGGCGCATATCACAATTGCATCATAGTGGTGGCTGGCTCCCAGAGGCACCTTTCCACGTCACAGATCGCTCACAGTCCACGCTAGTATCCGCCTACACCCCCTGGACAGCTTGCGCATCGAACCGCACCTCCGGATAATAGAGACCTGGTGCGAGAACGGCGCGCCATCGAGCCGAGCACGCACGCTCACGGTGATCCTGACCACACCAGCGTAGAGCGCAGACGGACCATCGCACCAGGGTTGGCACCAGGGTCGTGGCGGCCACAACCATAGACTGCAGATGAGGAGTCCCGGCATGAAGCTTGTCCAGCGCGGAGCGTGGGTCGCGACGGTCCTGACGTATTTTCTGATTACCCTTGGTGGAACCGTGCTCGCCACAGGCTCCGGCCTCAGTTGCCCGGACTGGCCGTTCTGCTATGGCGAGACGTACCATGCCGGAACCTATCACACGTTTCTGGAGCAGTTCCATCGCTTCACGGCTGCCACTGTCAGCATCCTGATCGTGCTGCTCGTGATCGGGATTTTCAGGTGGGCGCGTCGTGATCGTATCCTGCTCACGTTGGCCGTTGCGGCGCCAATCCTGCTGGCGGTCCAGATTGTCCTGGGCGGCCTGACGGTGCTCTGGCAGTTGCCGCCCCAGATCATTATGGCTCACCTGGGGACGGCGCTCGTCCTGTTTGCCTTGATGATCATCATCGCGGTGTTGAGCGCGAAGCCGACGCCTCGTGAGCGTGTGCTGGAGAAAGCCGCTCCCGGAAGCGCGCGCGCGTTCGCATACCTGGCGATCGCCAATGCGCTCCTCGTCTACATCTTGATGCTGCTCGGCTCCTATGTCACGGGGAGTTCAGCAGCGCTCGCCTGCACTGGCTGGCCGTTGTGCGCGCCTGCCTGGTGGGCTGTGAGCAATCATCTGGCGGCAATCAACATCCTGCACCGCGTGTTCGCCACGGTGGTTGGCCTCATTACCGTCTGGACCATCGTGTGGGCATGGCGTCGGCGGCGAGTAGCGCCGGGGCAGGCGACCATCGCGCTGGCTGCTGGCGTATTCTTCATTTGCCAGGCCATTGCTGGCGCGGTAATCGTGCTGGATCGCGAGCCTGTGTTCGTCGTGGGCTTGCATCTCGCGCTCGGCACACTCACCTGGGGGACGCTTGTGCTGCTGGCCGCCTTTGCTTACCGGCAAACGCGCGCTACAAAACAATCGGTCGCTCTAACTCCGGATAAGTGAGTGGGCTTCGAGGATTGCCCGCTTCGACTGGTCGGACGGCGGACTGACCTGCGTGCGGATTTCCCGCTGTTGGCGGTGGGATCGCTGAAGGTCGCCTCGTCGCGTGCCATCTGGTAGGCCAAACTGGATCCTCTCCGCTTGAAACGGAACTCGGCCGTCTTTGAGCAATTTCGCACGATCCGCGTTCTTCCCCTTGCAGGCGATATATATCTATGGCATAACTTACGAGACAACACCACGTGCCCATCCCCGCATCGCTACTGACCTTTCATGTGAGAAACGCCCGCCAACGTGTGCAACCACGAGTGAGGATCGTGGCTCGGCAAACGCTTGATCTCACCTCATCTGTCCACCACCCCATACGGCTGTAGTTGCTTCCAGTGCGTCAGCTTTGTAGATGAGTTACTGCGCGATGTAATGGGGAGAATAGCTGTTATGACCGAGCAGCACATGCCTCCGGGATTTGAGCGCCGTCGCGAAGATGAGCGGCTCATCACTGGACGCGGCCAATACGTCGATGATCTTCGCCCACCCGCTGGACGGCCTACCCCTCTCTTCATGGCCGTCGTTCGCAGCCCCTATGCGCACGCGCGCATTGGTGCGATCACTGCCGAGCAAGCCGCCGCGACAACCGGCTTTGTCGCAATGCATACCGGTCACGAACTTGCCAGCCACCTACCTTCACTGCCAGGCATGCCGCTGCCAGGCGCCAAGCAGCCTGAGCGGTTCCCACTGGCAAAAGACGTTGCTCGTTACGCTGGCCATCCAGTCGCCGTCGTGCTGGCCGAGAGTCGATACGCAGCCGCTGATGCCCGTCTCCTTGTCCAGGTGGACTATGAGCCGATGCCCTCCGTCACCGATACAGAGGAGGCGTTGCGTCCGGACGCCCCAATGCTTTACCCAGAGTTTGGCACCAACGAATTCTACCGTATGCCCTTCGGCGGCGGGGACATCGAGGCGGCCTTCGCGCAAGCTAGCGGCAGCGTCAAGCTTCGTCTGGTCAATCAGCGCGTCGCCGCTACCCCGTTAGAGCCGCGCGCGTGCATGTTCGACTTCGATCCGGCGACAGGACAACTTACGGCCTGGCTTTCCTCGCAAAGTATCTTCGGCGCGCGCAAGGCCCTTGCCGACACGCTTGGTATCGCACCTGACTCCATTCATGTCGTCAATGCCGATGTCGGCGGTGGCTTCGGCACGAAAGTCGATTTTCTTGGCGAGGAGTTCGTGGCGGCCTACCTCGCGATGCGCTATGGCCGACCTGTGAAGTGGATCGAGGACCGCAGCGAAAACTTGCAGGCCCACGTTCACGGCCGTGGTCAGACAAACTATGTCGAAGCCGCCCATACAGCCGATGGTCGCGTTGTGGGTATCCGCGTGCGGACCGTCGCGGACCTCGGCGCGTTTCCCTACAGTGTCGGTCCAGTGCTCCCACTATTCACCACGCAGATGCTATGTGGGCCGTATCGCATCGAGGCCGTCGCGGCGGAGATTATCGGCGTTTTCACCAACAAGGTGCCCACCGGGGCATATCGCGGCGCCGGGCGTCCGGAAGCCACCTACATCATGGAGCGCGTCATGGACCGTGTCGCGCACGAGCTTCAACTTGACCCCGTCGAAGTGCGCCGCCGCAACCTGCTCGCGCCCGATGTCTTTCCATACAGCACGCCCACCGGCCTCGTCTACGATAGTGGCAACTACGAGGCTGCGCTCGACAGGGCCATAGCCCTCGCGGATTATTCCGGCTGGCGCGAGCGTCAGCGGGAGCGCCGGGAGCACCGCGAGCAGCGCTTACTGGGTATCGGCGTCTCTACCTTTATCGAGATTACCGGCGGTGTGATCGCCGCCGAGGGCGAGCCCCAGGAAGCCGCTACTGTGCGTATTCTTCCCGACGGTACACTGCTCGTCCAGTCAGGCGTAGCGACCAATGGCCAGGGCCACTTCACGGCCTTCGCCCAGATGGTTGCCCAGACGTTCAATGTTCCAGCCTCATCAGTCGATGTCCGGATGAATGACTCTGCCCTCCCCGGATATAGCCTCGGCACATTTGGGAGTCGGGTAACACAGGCCTCCGGGTCGGCGGTGCTGATAGCGGCTGAAGCCGTGCGCGACAAAGCGCTACAACTTGCGGCCGACCGCCTCGAGGCTGCCCCCGGTGATCTGGAGGTCAGAGGTGGCCATATCGCCGTGCGCGGTGCCCCTTCCCGTAATGTCCAGCTTGCAGAGTTGGCGCGTGCCGTGGAAGAGCATCCCTATTTGATCGAGCACGAGCCGCCCAATCCAGTCAACGGCGCCCCCATCGATGGGCTGGCGGCATGGCGGTCGTTCACGCCTCCTGGAATGACGTTCACGTCCGGCACGCATGTTGCCGTCGTCGAAATAGATGGCGATACTGGTGAGATCACTATCCTGCGATATGTCGCCGTGGACGATTGTGGCCGCGTCGTCAACCACTATCTGACATCGGCACAGGTGCATGGCTCCGTGGCACAGGGCATCGGTCAGGCGCTCTTCGAGGAGGTCCTCTACGATCAAAATGGACAGGTCGTCAGCGGAACCCTGCTTGACTACGCTGTGCCCAAAGCCAGCCAGCTCCCCGCCTTCGAGGTCGATACCGTCGAGACGCCCGCTCCGGGGAACCCGCTTGGCGCGAAGGGAGCAGGAGAGGCAGGTACGATCGCCGCGCCGCCGACCGTCGTCAACGCCGTATTGGACGCCTTGGCTCCGCTGGGTATAACATCCATCGACATGCCGCTGCGCCCGGAAAAAGTCTGGTCGCTGATGCACAGTGCGGCCACACCATGAGCGTTTCGGCGTACGCGACCGCCACATGCGGGAAGCGCGCCAATACGTGCCCTTGGCCCAGCAAATTAGCGCTCTGGCTTGACCCAGATGCCGCGTTCGTGCATCAGGTCGATTTGCTTCTGCGTGACCTGCTCGCGATACTCGGCATGCTTCATGGGCGCTCGATCTAGATAGAGGTTCTTGGGGTAGATGGGCTGCTCGTAGATGAGCTGATAGAGCTCAGTGCGCAGGTCTTTCAGCCAATTATCCCACTGTGCCCTGGCGCGGTGGTCGCGCTGAGCTTCGATGTCGATGACGCCCGCCACAAACGTCGAACCCGCGCCATACTCTTGTTTGCCGACGATCTGGCCCTTGTAATTGATCACGAAAGACCGCCCGCCGAACGTGTCAATCGGGGTGTCGTCCTCTGGGAAGAGGTAGTAGGCGCCCATATTGGGCGCGACGAGGTATAGATTGTTGTCGAGGGCACGGGCGCGACTCTGGATCTCGAAGAACTCATTGCCGGTAGCCGGGTGCGGATAGGAGGCGCGGTAGACGACTTCGGCGCCATTGAGCGCAAGTGCGCGGGCATTTTCGGGATACGAGCCTTCATTCGCCATCATGATCCCCAGGCGTCCAATCTCGGTATCGACGACCGGCCAGAAGGCGTCGAGTGTCTTGCCGTAGCGTTCCGTCCACCAGTCGAGAATGTCGTGAGGGCAGACCGAGTGTTCGACTGGGAAGAGCGGCGACACCTTATAGTGCTGCAAGATAATCTCGCCCGCAGGGTCAAGGATAAAGCCAACATTGAAGAAGCGATCCTCGATCTCTGGGTGGCGCGCTTTGGCCTGGGCCATGATGTACATATTGTAGGTGCGCGCCAGGTTCCCCAATGCTTCCGTTTCCTCGCCAGGGATGTCAATGGCGCATTCGCGAGCAAATTGCACATGGTCCAGGTCGAGGACTTCATCGTTGAAGCCCTGGAGCGCCCCTTCGGGGAAAGCGATCAACCTGACCGGCAAATCCAGGCTTGAAAGCCAGACAGCAGCCTTGACGAGGTGGGAGAGGTGCTCCAGGTTGCGTTTGATGTCGGCACGGGTGCGAATGCCGCGCACCGCGGGAATGAGTCCAACGGCCGTGTAGGGCTTGATCATAGGAAGCTCCTTTGGGGTATCACTGACCGCAACGTAACGAATCGGAGGGACGCACAAATCGTGGGGAACAGTCTACGGAGCCATCGGAGTGTTGAGTCCAGTATACACGCCAACGCGTTGTCAACATTTGGGGCGCAGACTACGATCCAAACAGCCTTTTGTGCACGGACATAGAAGTTGTCGCGAGGCAGTGAATCCTGACTATTCCCGGGTGGGGCGGCGGCCATCGAACCCCAACGCGGGTCTTCTCGCAGCGGATTTTAGGGCCGCTTGCGATTGCCTGTGGTTATCCATGGGCGTTGGCAAGTACGAAATGGTCACCTCGTGGCGTGTGGTTCTGGTCGTCTGTGTTCGCCGGTGTACGACTTGGTTGGCATGGCGATGGGCGTGGTGACGCTGACGAGGCCGCCATCGCTGTTAACCATTTTGAAGGCCGCTTACCAGTGTTCTTGGGTGTTCGCCCGGTTCTCTATGGCCGACACGGTTGTGAAGCACTCGCTCGACGTTGTTACTGCAGCGTCATCACGAATGTGTATTGGCCTCCAAGTGAATCCTTGACCAGGATCGCATAAGATATCGCTTGCGGCTTGCAGTCCGCGGTCGCAACAAGCGAATCCTCCCTTCCTGGCGGCGTGTTGGTGATTGCGTTAGGCCAGCCTACCGAGGGGCCGCCATTGACCTGAAAGTGAAAACCTCCGACGCTGGGCTGCTGCCATGCCCATCCGATGCTGCTCGTGGTATTGTTCCGAACGGTCTGTGTGGCAATGCACGTCTTAGGATTCGTGGCACTGGGCGCAAGGACAAACGGGGTAGGCGCAATCGTGAGCGGTGAGGCAGGGAGTGCTGTAGCTGTTGCCGGTGCTGTGGGCCGAGCCTGTGGTGTATTCGTTGCATTGATTGTCGCCTGCGGCCTTTGGCCTGGTTGTGGGCTGCTTACGCTGGTCAGGCTCGCCTGTGCAATAGGCCCCGTACCGGTTGCTCGATGGGGATCCTTCCTTTGATGTTGCAGCGCTGACACTGCTCCCAGCAGGGATCCAACTACGACGGTAACGGCTAGCCCGAAAGCCAGCAGCCATCGCAGGCTCCGTCGCCGATTTAGGTGCAGTGCTGGTTGCATCCCTGATTGCGATGATGACCAGAAGAAGTCTGGCAGCGGCACCGTCACGGCCGCGGTGAAGTGAAGATCAGTGCCAGGGTTCTCTGTCCCCGCGTGCGGACTGACCGCCTGACGTAATGCCAACGCGAATGCGGCCATGCTCGGGTATCTGTCACCGGGTTCGCGTGCCAGCGCATTGAGCACCACCCGCTCAAGCGCAGGTGGTACGGCAGCATCGTACGTCGAGAGTGGAGTGAGCGAACCAGTGAGAGCTTGCGCCGCAATGTCGTAAGACGACCCACCCTCGAAGGGGCGCTTACCCGTCAGAAGTTCATATAACACAACTCCCAACGCATAGATGTCTGCTCGCTCATCGACAGCCGTACCGTGGAACTGTTCGGGGGCCATGTATTCCGGCGTTCCCCACGGCTGCTGCGTGATCGCGCTTGGGGGGCGACGCACCTCGCGGGCCAGGCCAAAGTCAGCGAGCGCAGCCTGTCCATCGGCATCAAGGAGGATATTGCCGGGCTTGACATCACGGTGAACTAACCCGTGACGGTGCGCTGCGCTCAGTCCGTCAGCGATCTGTAGCACCAAACTGACGGCTTCCGCAGGGGCCAACTTGCCGGTGCGTTGCAGGACATCCTCAAGTGATTCATGCAGCAGTGGCATCACGAGGTAAAGGTAGCGCTGCCCATCCAACTCCTCTTCGCCAGCGTGGTAGACCGGCACAAGATGTGGGTGGCGGAGGGCAGCTACCCGGCGCGCTTCTGCCCGGAAGCGATCGACGTAATTGCCATCCTCCGATAATGAACTTGAGAGCACTTTGACGGCCACATCGCGCATGAGAATTCGATCATACGCCCAATAGACCTCGGCCATGCCCCCGACGCCTAGGAGTTTACCCAAGTCATAATCGCCCAGACGCCGTCCAGTCAGACCGTGAGGGTTTCGCGCTTTGTGCGGCTCGTGCGGCGCACGCTTTGTCGAGTGGGGAGCAGCAATGTAGTGCCCTGGTTCAGGTGGTGGCGTGTGCTCGGGCATCCCGTTTCCTTTCCTGCCCACTTCAACTTCTGCATACGCTTCATCTCACAGGTGTGTCGGCCACAGGCAGACTCTTGGATCTATGATGTGTCGTGAAATGAAGCGTGCTGCAGCGACACCCTGTGCCAACAGCAAGGACGAAAGAGATTGCCAACGTGGATGCTATGATAGCAGATTGCGGAAAGTTATTCACCGCTCCTGAAACGAAGCCGCTGGTCGTTGCCAAATGTCCAGGAGGGTGGCCGCTGATGATCCAATCCTCTGTCCCCCAGTCCATACAGAGGTCCACCCAACTTGGGATGGCGAATAGGAACGTTGACCGTTTGTACAGCGTACTTATTCGATTTGCGTTGGATCTCGCATGGTGTGGCGTGCTGTGGCGTGCTGTTAATACGCCGAGTTCGAGACGTACGTCGAGACACATCCAAGATCCACGAGTAATCTGCCCCTCAGCTTTCAACCACGCGGTGTCCTGGGTGGCTTGAATAATGGTCTCTATTGGTAGGGCGGGGGGGACTCGAACCCCCACGCGGGTTTCCCCGCAGCGGATTTTAAGTTCGTTATAACCCGACCGCCGACATTCACGCTAGTCTGCCAAGCCACATGATTC